>NZ_JAKUFR010000061.1:0-30675 GCF_022663555.1 Bacillus cereus group sp. BfR-BA-01381 | reverse complement strand
GCCAGCGAGAAATCTTCCACACTTCTTCTTTCGTCATTCCAAGCTTAGATAGCGCTTCGTACTGCTTTCTATCTGATGAAATATTATGAAACCATTTAAAATATACGATACTACATGAAGTAAGAAAGAATAATATACTAATGAATGAGCCTACAAATAGAGTAATATCGCCGAACTCTTTCATATTCACATATAACTCCATATTACTTCGAAATGCGTTATTATCATCTTGTTTTATATGTTTCCGTAAAGCTTCATTTAATTTTTTCGTATTTTCGATATTTGGTAATGTGTATCCTCTATACATCATTTTTTCAGAATCCGGAACCTTATTTGCTATTCTGTCAAAATCTTCATCATTCATAACAAAGAACAGACCATTAATGTACGAAGGATGATGGTTAAATTGAACCCCTTCTTTCTGACCGTTAAATACGAATTGATATGGTCGATTCATTACTTGCAATTGAATCTCTTTTTGATTATATACATTCGAATTATTGTATTTATTATAATAAACGAGTGTCACTGTACCTTTTTTAGGATGATACGTTTTCTGTTTTTGTTTTCTTGCCTCTCGATTGTATTCACTTTGTTTAATGAGTGGCGCTACTTCTGTTTCCCCCTTATTGGTCTGAAAAGATGCATACACTCCAATAAAACTCATAAATTGAAAATCATCATATCCATATTGGTGCAATAATTGTTCAACCGTTCCCTCCGCAAAGACTTCATGAGAAGAAGCACCTTTTTCTATGTAAGAAAATGAGTGCACGCCCCCACCACGCCACATATCTTGCATACCAGAAAAATATAAGAACACCGTACCTGTTGCTGTAACTACAAACGTCGTTGCCATAGACATCAGAAAGAAAAAGCGACCATTTTCCTTCATTCGATGTGACAATTGATTCACTATAAATAAGTACGGATATGTATACATAATCTTTTTATTTCGTTTTATTATTTCTAATATTTGAGCAGTGCCGTGTGTAAAAGAAAAATACGTTCCGAAAAAGACAAGTATAGACACAGGGAAAAAATAGAACGCTATCGTTAGTATCGTCGCTTGTAACGCTAACGCATATCCTATACCTAAACAAATAAAGCCAAATATACAAAGCCACATTGATGTTTTCTTCTCTTTTTTATCTGCTCGAAATTCTTTCAATAACCGAATGATTTTTATATTCCATATACGTAAAGCACTTATAAATGATAAGAAAACAAACACGAACATATACGCAATAAACGTTCCCCCAATCGCTCTCACGTCAAATATGACAGGGAGTTCTTTCGGAAGTCCCAGTAACATACTAAACACCATAAAGAAGAGCTTTAAAAAAATCATACCAAGCCCAATACCAAATATATTAGCAAATACTCCGATCAATATTTGCTCGGTCATAATCACTCCTATTACGTTAGACTTCGTCGCTCCCATTAACATATATAACCCTAATTCTTTCTTACGTGCCTCTATGAAAATAGAAGTAGAGTACAAAATAAATATGACGAAAAAAGAAGTAATTATAACATTACATATAATAAGCCCCCAGCGTACGTTTTGATACCACAGTGTCTCTTGCATATACGGATGTACAATGACAGACATGTATGCAAAAGACGCAAATATTGCAAAACAACTACTTAAGAAAAACACTTTATAATTACGCCAATTTCCTTTTATATTTTGCAGCGCTAGTTGCCGAATGTTCATCTATCGTCCCCCTATAACTTACTACATAGGCAAAAAGCTAGAGGTTTCTCTAGCTTTGCACGTGTTTCAAATATCCTCTTTGCGCGATTATAAAATAAATCGCAGAAGCTACAATGTATGCTCCAATTACAATCGCACCTGATTTCCATAAATCGAGATAAAGCATTTTCCCTAGCGTATGAAGAGCAAATCCACTATGAATAGCGCCGATGACAATTGGGATAAAGAAGATAACACCCATTTGTCGAATTGCAATTTTACGAATTTCTTTATCTGTCATACCGATTCTCTTTAACGATTTAAATTGAATACGATCTTGTTCTTTATCGTTAAACCATTTAAAGTATGTCATACTACAAGCAAAGAAGAAGAATAGTACAGCTACGAAGAAACCAATAAACATTGTAATTGCCCCTGATTCCCTTATATTTTTATAAGCGAGCACTGAGTTATGCAATTCCTCTTGCTTATCTGGTGCAATTTCCTTTTTCAAATCTAACACAAGATCTTCTGTACTTTTCCAGTCTTCTATATAATAACCGTAATATTTCGTCTTTTCTTCATCTGGTACGAGCTTTGCGTATTCCTCAAAATCTTGATCATTTACAATGAGATATTCACTATCATTAAAAACAGAAAATGAAGTTGGCTGATTTAATTGAACAGACTGCGTTTGTCCGTTCATTTTAAATTCATACGGTTTCGCAAGATCTACCTTCATCATATCGTTCGCCATATCCGTTATGACCATCGTTGCACTACCAGGTGCATTATGAACTTCTCTAACTTGCTCTCTTTTTTGTTTACGTACTTCAGCGTTATATTCTTTTTCTGAAACAATCGCCATTGGCATCTCATGTTCACTGTTAAACATCGTGATTTTTTGAGTTCCAGGAAGTTTTACGTACGTTACTTCTCGCGCTTCTTCAAATCCGTGTTTTTTTATTAATTCTTTTGCTTTTCCTTCTTTGATGACATTATGCGTATGTATTCCCTTTTCCTCATACGAAATAGCATGCGGGGTACTAGTTACTGCCTTATAGCTCATATCTTCAAAGAATACATACAGTGTACCGACTGCTGAAGATACAACCGCCGTAATGATAGAAATTACAAATAGAAAACGAGCATTATCTTTCATTTTATAAATAAGATTGCTAAGTACGAACATATTTGGATATGTATAAAAAGATTTTTTTCGTTTTTGTAACGCCTTTAATACGACTGTACTACCTTGTGTAAACAGCAAATAAGTTCCGCCTATCGTCAGCCCTACAATCGGTAAAAACAGAATGATAAAATTCATAAATGTTACTTGGAAGCTAAGTACATATGCAACAATAATACATCCTATACCAACTATGCATAACCATGTAAATGCAAAAGGCTCTACTTTTTGCTTTCTTGCTTCTCTTAATAAATCAATAATTTGCAAGCGTCCTACTGTCCAAACGCTAAACAATGATAAGATTAAAAATAAAATAAAGTATACACCTGCTGTAATCAAAACCGCTTTACTATTCCATACGAGTGGAAGTGTTTTATCTATTTTCAATATTACGCTTAATGCTTGGAAGAATAATTTGGAACAAAGCATACCAAGTCCAATACCTACTACAATTGCAATACTACCTAACATAAGCTGTTCTAATATAATCATTCGGCCAAGCTGAGATTTTGTTCCGCCTATTAATGTTAATAGACCAAACTCTTTTTTCCTTGCTCGTAAAAATGTTGAATTTGCATATAAAATAAAGAGTGCTGAGAAGATGACTACAATATAATTCATCGATTCTAACCCTTTTGAAATCATCTCCCTCATACTAATATTACCGCCTACAACATCTGGATGATAAATGAAGGAAGCATACATGAAAAATACGACTATCGATAAACAACTACTTATAAGGAACGCTTTATAGTTACGCCAATTTCCTTTTACATTATTAAGCGCGAGCTGGCGAAAGTTCATGATATTCTCCTCCTAGCATCGCAAGTACGTCCAGAATTTCTTGGAAAAAGGCTTGTTTCGTTCTTCCTTTATGTATTTCTGAGAAAATCTCTCCATCACGTATGAAAAGAATACGTTCGCAATAACTCGCCGCTACTGGATCATGCGTTACCATTGCAATTGTTACTTTCTTTTGTTCATGCAAATCTTGCAACGCGCTCATTAATGATTTTGCCGACTTAGAATCTAAGTTTCCAGTTGGCTCATCTGCTAAAATTAACGTCGGTTCATGAATGATCGCTCTCGCAGCTGCTGCACGTTGTTGTTGGCCACCTGATACTTCATATACCTTTTTATTTAAAATGCCCTCGATATTTAAAAACTTTGCAATCTCAAGCACTTTTGCATCGATTTCATTTACAGATTTCTTCGCCATTACAAGTGGTAAAATGATATTTTCTTTAATCGATAACGTATCAAGTAAGTTAAAATCTTGGAAAATGAATCCTAAATGTGTACGGCGAAACTCCGCTAATTTTGCAGCACGCATTTGATTAATTTCTTCCCCATTTACAAGCACATGACCTGAAGTTTGCTTATCAATTGTTGCTAATAAATTTAAAAGCGTTGTTTTCCCGCTCCCTGAAGGACCCATAATCCCTACAAATTCGCCTTCTTCTATTTTAAAATTTATATCATTTAAAGCAGTCGTTGCTACTGAACCTTTTGATTGGTACACCTTCGTTAATCCTTTTACTTCAAGAACACTCATTTCTAATCCCCCTATGTGTTTTCTTCTTACATTTACTATAAGAAAAATAAGAAAAAGAAACGAGTGATTTCCCTTACAAAACGTTTTGTTATCTTACAGTTTTGTCATTTTTCTCATTAATGTATGGTATTCTTCATCTTTTGCAAATTGGAACGTGAATGTTGTCCCTTCCCCTTCAGCCGATTGCACATACATACCGTGATGTAAATTATCACAAATTTCCTTCGTAATATATAAACCCATTCCAGTCGCTTCTCTCGTTTTACGGCCATTTACCCCTGTAAAGAATGGATCAAATATACGCTTTACATCTTGCTCTGGAATACCGATTCCATTGTCCTTAATATGTAATAACACCTTTTGATCTTTCTCTTCAATTTGAAATTGAATTTCCTTTTTTTCTGCTTCCGAAATTTTTGTATACTTAATTGCATTTACAACAATTTGCCCTATAGCAATACTGAGCCATTTTCTATCAGAGGCAACCATACAAGTATCTTCCTCAAACATCACTTTCGGAAATACAGACGATTGAATGAAGGACTTTCTATTTTCATTAATAATACCTCTAATAATATCTATCACATTTACTACTTCTACTTTATAATCTTTCGCAAACTGCTCTAACCTTGCCATATGTAACGCTAAATCTAAACCATTTAGTATGCGATTATTTTCTTCACGAATACTTTCAACTGTTGCTCTTGCTTCACGATGCTCTTTACCAAACTTCTGTAATAGCAACTCAATAACAGATACCGGTGTTTTCATTTGATGAATCCATTGGTTCATAAATATCATTTGCTGTTGTTCTTTTGCATGTTGTTTATGAACTTCATTCATATATTGCTGTCTTAATAGCGTAAACGATTCAACAACCATCTCTTGCTCTGCCGTATAAGAAGTATCAATAAGTAAGGAATCATGTAATGTATTTCCGCTAGTAACATATTTTTCGATCCTCTTGAAAAATACACTCCGTTTTCGGTAATCGTAAATAAGGTATACAGTAAACACAACTATCCCTAATAAAAGTCCGTATAACCATGTATTCCAATCAATAGATCGCTTTTCTAAAAGACTTTGCAACTGCAAAACGAGCCCAAATAAACAGAGGCTAACAATGTAAGAAAGAATTAAAGAAAAGCGGTCCATAAGGTAATCTTTAACCTTCATGCGCTTCTCCCCACTCTGTAAGAAGCGCATAACCATATCCACGTTTCGTTACAATTGCATTTTTAATGCCGAGCTCCTCTAGTTTCTTCCTTACACGTTTTACATTTACGGTTAATGTATTATCATCAACAAAAGCTACCTCATCCCAGAGGGCTTCTAACAATTCTTCGCGCGTTACATATTGATTTGCTTGTTTCATTAAACACTCTAATAAGTAAAATTCATTTTTTGTCAGTTCTGTTTGTTGTCCTTGCCACTCAACAACGTGCTGAGATGGGAATAACAACAGTCCATTTACACCTAAACAATCGCTTTCTGCCGCAGAAGCATACTCACCATACCCACGACGAAGTGCACTTTTCACCTTAGCCATTACAATGTCTAAATGGAATGGCTTCGTAATGTAATCATCTCCGCCATTTTCAATTGCCATTACTTGATCCATTTCCCCCGTCCTTGCAGAAACAAAAATAATGGGTGCATTCGATACACTGCGGATTTGACGACACCAATAGAACCCATCAAAATACGGTAAATTAATATCAAGTAACACGAGATGTGGATTTACTTTTACAAATTCATCTTTTATATGCCGTAAATCACTCGCTCTAAATGACTGATAGCCATACCTTTCTAAATGTTCCTCTAATATCCCCGCGATTTTCTCATCATCTTCTACAATTAATATTTTATACATGTTCACTTTCTCCCCATAAAAAGTTCTTATAAAACTACTTCTTTTTCTATTATAAATTGAAAATTTAATTAGTGGGGATTTTTTCCTGTATAAATCAGACTTTTACGATATAAAGTAAAACTTTAATCAGTGGGGGGTTTTTTCTTCATCCCCCACCTAACTTCTTTGCTTTCGCTGAATTTTTGAGGTAGGGGTCTTACTGCCCATTAACGTGGGATAAAAAAAGACTGCCATATTTCGGCAGTCTTAGTCGATAAATTCAAATTCATATTCAAGAATTTTTACAATATCTCCGTCTTTTGCACCACGTGCACGAAGCGCTTCATCAATACCCATTCCACGCATTTGGCGAGCGAAACGACGTACAGATTCATCACGTGAGAAGTCTGTCATCTTGAATGTTTTCTCGATATCGTAACCAGAGATAACAAACGTGCCATCACTTTCACGTGTAATTTCAAATTTAACACCTTCAGTATCAAATTTGTACATTACACTTGTATCAGACTCATCCGCAACTTCATGTATTGGGAATTCTGGTGTTGTTTCTATTAAGTTCGCTACTTCAAACAGTAAGTCACGAACACCTTGTCTTGTTACAGCTGAGATTGGGAAGATTTTTACTTCGTCTCCCACTTTCTCTTTAAATGCTTGTAAGTTTTCTTCTGCATCTGGCATATCCATTTTGTTTGCAACAACAACTTGTGGACGCTCCGTTAAGCGAAGATTGTATTCTTTTAATTCATTATTAATCGTTACGTAATCTTCATATGGATCACGGCCTTCTAAACCAGACATATCAATTACATGCACGATTACACGTGTACGCTCAATATGACGTAAGAATTGGTGTCCAAGTCCGACGCCAGCATGTGCGCCTTCAATTAGTCCAGGAAGGTCAGCCATAACGAAGCTGCGGTTATCACCAGTCTCAACAACACCAAGGTTTGGAACGATTGTTGTGAAGTGATACTCTGCAATTTTCGGACGTGCTGATGATACGACAGATAATAATGTAGATTTACCTACACTTGGGAATCCAACAAGTCCAACGTCTGCTAGTACTTTCAGTTCTAGAATAACATCACGCTCTTGACCTGGCTCCCCGTTCTCAGCGATTTCTGGCGCTGGATTCGTAGCTGTTGCGAAACGTGAGTTACCACGACCACCGCGGCCACCTTTTGCAATTACAGCCGTTTGCCCATGCGTTACTAAATCGGCAAGAATTTGACCAGTTTTTTCATCTTTTACTACTGTTCCTGGTGGAACCTTTACAAGTAAATCTTCAGATTTACGCCCGTGCTGCCCTTTACTCATTCCGTGCTGACCACGATCAGCTTTGAAATGACGTTGGTAGCGGAAGTCCATTAATGTACGTAAGCCTTCCTCAACAACAAAAACAACATCTGCACCTTTACCACCGTCGCCACCTGCTGGGCCACCTTTTGGTACATACTTCTCACGACGATACGCAACCATTCCGTTACCACCGTCGCCGCCTTTTACATATATCTTGACCTGATCTACAAACATTATTTCACCACACTTTTTTCAATTGGTTGTAATATAACTGAGACTTCTTCGTCTCTTACTGTATAAGAAATGGAATACCATTTATTGTTTTGGTTCGCAAGCCAATTCTGTAGTTCTTCTACACTCGTTAGCTTACCACGAAAATCAAAAAAGAAACGAGCATTCTCCGCGTCACATTCAATTGTGATACAAACATAATTTTCAACATATACGTCTAAACTATGCTGAAGCATTGAGAAAAATTGATTCGTCCATGTACATACAGTCTCATCTAAGTGAGATAAGTTATGTAAATTCCCTAATACTTCGTACTCCAATAAGCACGGCTGCTGTTTCCAATTATATGTTAAAATCCACTCTGAAAATAAAGGCATTGATAGCCCCATCAGATTGGATTCTTGTCTCGCTTCTTGGACAAAACGATCGATGAGACTATGAATTTCTTCCACTTTTCCAAGGGAAAGGTTTCCTTTCACCATCTGCATACGATTGAGCCAATCATGTCTTGAATGGCGCAATGCATCTATAATTGTCCATTTTTTATTCATTTAGATACTCCTTAATATAGAAAAACTCTAACCTGCACTCAGGTTAGAGTTTTCCGTGAGTTCTTATGCTTCTTGAGCAACAGGATATACGCTCACTTGTTTGCGGTCACGGCCAAGACGCTCGAAGCGTACTACGCCGTCAACTTTCGCGTATAAAGTGTCATCGCCACCACGACCAACGTTAACACCTGGATAAATTTTTGTACCGCGTTGACGGTAAAGAATTGAACCACCTGTAACCGTTTGACCATCTGCGCGTTTAGCACCAAGACGTTTTGACTGAGAGTCACGACCGTTCTTTGTACTACCTACACCTTTCTTAGATGCGAAAAACTGAAGATCTAATCTTAACATACGTTACACCTCCTGCACTTTTTCTATTAAACGGATATACTTTCCGTAATCAAGTTCGATCGTCTTAAGCGAAACAACCAATCCTTCTAAAAGTATCTGTGCTTTTTCTGCTGTATGAACGTCTAAATCATTAGGCAATTCATACGTTAAGAATCCACCATCACTTCCGAGTTCAATAGTTGCCTGCACATTACAAAGTTCTTCCACAGCATTTATGGAACCAAACACAACCGCTGTAGTTCCAGCACAGACAAGATCTTGTCCATGTGGCGCATAATCGGCATGTCCAGTCATTTTAAATGATTGGATACTTCCTAATTTCGTGCGACTTATCGTAATTTTAATCATGTTAACCAGAATTAAGCGTTGATAGCTTCAACAACTAGCTTAGTGTAAGGTTGACGATGACCTTGTTTCTTACGATTGTTCTTTTTCGCTTTGTATTTGAAAACGATGATTTTCTTAGCGCGACCGTGTTTTTCAACTTTCGCAGTAACTGTTGCACCTTCTACAACTGGGCTACCAACTTTCACGTTTTCGCCACCAACGAAAAGAACTTTGTCAAAAGTAACAGTTTCACCAGCTTCAACATCTAATTTTTCAATGTAGATTTCTTGACCAGCTTCAACTTTGATTTGTTTTCCACCTGTTTCGATAATTGCGTACATACTTGCACCTCCTCTTAATTACTAAGACTCGCCAAAAACGAGGTAGACATAAATGCCTTTAAGGAACCTGTCTTGTGCGGTTGTAGCATATAGCCGTTTAGGTGCTATAAACTATAACATAAAGATGTTATCATGAATCATAGACTATTGTCAATGAAAGTTCTAATAACTATTTTTTCCGTTCTATAATTTCTTTTTTACTTCCAAAACGGATAATAGCGTACTTTTCGATCATATCATCTTTGAAATAAATTTCAAATGGAATATTTTTTTGTAATTCTTTTTGCAAAAATTGTTTTTGTAATTCTTTAGATGCAGAGATTAATACTGCCTCATCTTCTATATTGCCGTATGTAATTAGCTCTCTCTCTAGCTCATACGCAATCGTTTCATATGACATGACATAACCCGTCGCTTTGCACGGTGCACACTCTTCAAGTAATACGTCGCGTAAAGAATGTTTTTTACGTTTACGTGTCATCTCTAAAATCCCTAACTCTGTGAACCCGAGCACTCTTGTATATGTGCGATCATTTTGCATAGCAGCGATGAGACATTCTCTTATCTTTTCTTTATCTTCTCTTCTTTTCATATTAATAAAGTCAATTAATATCATACCACCAATATCACGGAGTCTTAATTGACGCGCTATCTCTTCAGCTGCTACTTCATTTGTACGAAGGACTGTATCTTGTAAATTCTGTTTTCCAGTAAACTTACCCGTATTCACATCAATTACAGTCATCGTCTCCATTTGTTCCACAATTAAATAAGCACCATTTGGGAGCCAAACAATTTTTTGAAGTGCTTTCTCAATCTCACGCTCTATGCCAAAATGGTTAAACATTGAAGATTTTTCATTATAAAAAGAGACTTTTTCTTTACCGACTTTTTCTTCTAATTCTTTTACTATACTTCTTGTATCTACAACTACTTTTTCAATCGTTTCAATTGGATTCTCTTGAAATACACGATCTAAAAAGGTTGCTGGTCGATGGACTAGTAACGGTGCCTTTCCTTGGCCCTCTTTTCTTTTTAACTCTTCATATAACTGCTGTAACCTTTGCATTTCAGCTTGTATTTCTTCAATTTCTCCTTTTTCAGAAGCTGAGCGGAAAATATAACCTCCTGTCCCTCCTACTTCAATTTGGAGTAATTGTTGCCTTCTTTTATTGTTTTTTATTTTCCGAGAAACCGCACGCATTTCATCATATGGCATATAAACGACATATTTCCCGGTAAATTCTATATTTGCTGTCAATTTTGGCCCTTTCGTATCAATTGCCTCTTTTACAACTTGTACGAGCACCGCTTGTCCTTCATGTATATGATAAGAAGATGGTACATCATCGTACGAAAGATACGCATGTTTTTCTAAACCTATATTTACAAAAGCTGCATTCATTCCAGCAATCGTTCTTACGATACGTCCAACATAAATATGCCCAACAATCTCTTGTTCTTCATTTCGTTTCCATAAAAACTCAACAATTTTCTTCTTCTCTTCAATTGCAACCCGTTTTTCCGATCCAGCGTAGTTCATATATAACGTTTTCAAAATACTTTCCTCACTTTATAATCTTCTTTGCTTTTACAATAATAAAAGGTTAGTGCTAACGTCAACACTAACCGATTAATTCTTCAACAGATGAAGTTGTTCGTTTTTCAGTAAAATACGCATAAAGCAATTCATTTTCATCCAATGTGTAATGTTCTTTATATTTTCCGCGGACGATAATAGAATGCTTATAGCCTCTACGAAATTTTGTGAATATCTTATATAAATGATCTTCTGATTGCACCTCAATCGGTGCAATCTTTTCAATTCCTCTTTTGTTCCCATAATAACGTTCTAATAAAAAACGCATAAAGGCATACCGTCTTTGCTTCCATTCTTGATATAACGACACTGCTAAAAATATGAGTAGTACCCACATCATAATATTGTTACTATTCCAAAGTAACTGCCATCCTAGTATGACACTAAAAAAAACACATGATAATTTCATCATCTTTTCATGTGCTTGTAAATAAGGAAAACGATATGATAGTACGTTAAACAATACTTTTCCACCATCAAGAGGCCAAATAGGTAGTAAATTAAATGCTAAAATAATTATATTATTCCACATAAAGAAATAATATAATTCCGCATGAAGCCAACCAGCTTCAAACAACATATAGCCTACCGCCATCATCCAAATATGTTGAATAGGTCCTGCAATTACGACAACTAGTTCCTCTTTCAATGATTTATTCCCATGTTCCTCAAGCTCAGCTACACCACCAAACGGCAAAAGTTGAATCTTCTTAATACGCCAATTATAGTGTGCCGCTGCAAAAGCATGCCCAAGTTCATGGATGAGAACGATACAAAATAACAGTAGTAACTCTTTAAAACGTGCCGTGAAAATACCAATGACAATAATAACCCAAAACAACGGATGCACTGAAATCTTTGTTAAAACATCTCTATATTTAATCAAATGAAATCACCTGAATCGGATCAATAAATTTTTCGTCCTTTTTTATTGCGAAATAAAACTTACCATTTTCATTATTCGCATCATTATTCACTGTTCCAATTTTTTGTTTCTTTGAAACGTAATCATATAACTTCACTGACATATCATTTAAATTTGCATACCATGACTCCGTACCATCTGCATGCTGAATTTGAACTGTATTACCAAGTTCCTCTTTCTTGCCTGCAAAAACAACTAGCCCTTCATTCACTGACTCAACAGTTGCATTTGTAGCTGTTTGGACAAATACACCTTGGCCATTTTTTTGAAACCCTTGCATCACCTTTCCGGAAGCAGGAATGGCATAATCTTTTTGCTGAATCGTTCCTTCTTTTTTCTCATTAGGCGAATAGAACACAAGCGGTTTTCCAAACTGTTTTTCGTACCATTTCGCTACAGTAGCAAACTGAAACTCTTCTTTCATCACTTTTTCTGTAACAGCTTTAGCACCGTCGAAAGAAGCTGGTGCATTCTTATATAAAATAGCGACAGAAAGAACTAATATTGCTGATAACAATACTTTGAAGAAAAACACTTCTTTTCGAAATAAAGGATGAATTTCCTTTTCTCCATCTTCAATAAATACTGTTTCACTATCAAAATTCCCTCCAGCAAAATACTGCTCTTCCTCCATCCTTTCTTGCTCTGCCTTCCTCTTCGCAATCCGTTTTTTAATTTCTTCTACACGTCTATTCTTCATACTGTCTCCTTTCTTTCGTTAAGCTAATGTACATAGAAACAGTTGTATACAGTTTGTACATATGTATGAGCTAGGTATGGAAGATATTCGTGTGAAGAAAAAAGAAAGCACTCCGCAAATATGCGAAGTGCTTTTAACGGATTCCAAAGAAGTTTTTCACCTTTGTAAATACCGATACCTTTTCTTGTTCAAATGCTTGTAATGGGACATTCTCACCCAACAAACGTCTTGCAATATTACGATAAGCTAACGCTGCTTTTCCGCTCGGTTGCAACGCTACAGGCTCACCTGTATTTGTAGCACGAATAACTTCATCATCATCTTCGACAACACCAAGAAGCTCAATTGACAATGTACGTACGATTTCATCAACATCTAACATATCCTGTTCATGAAGCATATGACTACGCACACGATTAATAACAAGTTTCGGTGGTTCAATATCCTCTTTTTCTAAAAGCCCGATAATACGATCCGCATCGCGCATTGAGGATACTTCTGGCGTCGTAACAACGATTGCTTTATCCGCACCAGCTACCGCGTTTTTAAATCCCTGCTCAATCCCCGCAGGACAATCAATTAATATGTAATCATAATCTTGACGTAATACTTGTATTAATTCATCCATTTGTTCAGGTGTTACCGCTGATTTATCACTCGTTTGTGCTGCAGGTAATAAATAAAGATCGTCAAAACGTTTATCTTTAATAAGAGCCTGAGGTAAACGGCAACGCCCTTCAACGACATCAACAAGATCAAATACAATACGATTTTCCAGCCCCATTACTACGTCTAAGTTTCGAAGACCGATATCTGTGTCAATTAAGCACACTTTCTTTCCAGATAACGCTAAGGCTGTACCAATGTTCGCAGACGTTGTAGTTTTACCTACACCGCCTTTTCCAGATGTAATTACTATTGCCTCTCCCACAGCTATACAATTCCCCTTTCTAACTTTGTTAAATTAGGTCTAAGATGAGTGAGAAGTTGCAGTCGATCGACAACAATGTGATTGTTCTCATTAATATACGCACATTCTGCCGCCTCCGCTCCGTCTTCTTTCTCTTCCGGAGCCCGCATTGCCACATCACTAATTCGAAGTTGCATCGGGTTCATAACAGATGCAGCGATTACAGCATCTGAATCCCCATAATACCCAGCATGTGCAATTCCTCTTAATGATCCTACGACAAAAATATTCCCCCCAGCGATAACCGTTCCGCCTGGATTAACATCACCAATTAACAATAAATTTCCTTTTACATGTAAAACTTGTCCAGAGCGAACAATTTTGGAAATAGGGACAATTTCTGTTTCTTCTTTCCAAGCTATTGCTTCCTCTTTCGTTATAACATCACTTTCAATCGAATCCACAACGAGGTTCTTTTTATTACGAATTAACGTACGAATCTCTTCTTGTTGGACTTCTGTTAAATAACGATTTCCCACTTTCACATGCACTTCAATTAAAGAGCGTCCATCACCATCATAATAATGTGTAGAAAGTTTCTCATCCAATTCCTTCAGTAATTCAGAGAATGAACAACAATCATCTAAATGAAGCGTTATCCCGTCTTTTGTCCCTTTTATTGTTACATTTTGTTGCTTTTTTTCTTCCACTAAAGTTCACCCCACCGATTCAATTCGACATAAAATTAGAAAATCCTTTTTTCTTTTTCTTCCATCGCTTTTGAAAGACGCACTAAATATCGTCTCAGTGGGAAACAAACTATCAATAAGAAAATTGCATTTAGCAATAAAGTAGACAGGAGACGATCTGTGAAAAAGACATACGCCGACATATGAGTACGTCCTAACAAAGTTAAAAATCCATACACATAATACTCTAATGCTGCAATGCTAGCTAGTACGATAGAGACAACAATAAATAAATTTAATTGTAGTACCTTCATCACACTATAAACTAAATAAGCTAAAATCGGATACGCAAAAATATATATACCGACAAGTTCTGTGTATACGGTATCAAATAAGAAACCAAATAATAGTCCGTAATAAATCCCTTGGACCGGACTATAGTACACAGTAACAAAACATAACACAATGATAAAGAAATGAGGTGCTGCTATACTGTCTTTCCAAAAAACCTCTGTTGGAACAATAGTAGCAAACATATTTTCAAATAAAAAAACAAAAAGGAGCAAAAGAGGAAGAGCTGCTCTTTTTAAAATCTTCATCATCTCTTCTCCCCCTCCTATTCTAATGGCGCTGAAGGCGTTTCACGCTTCGCAACCATAATATGCTCTACGTCATTTAAATCAGCGGCAGGTTTTACATAAGCTGTTTTTGTTAAACCGTATGGATCCGGCTGAACATCAACAATTGTTCCAATTACAAGACCTTTCGGGAAAATATCACCAAGTCCAGATGTTACAACTAGTTGATCTTTAGCTACCTCAGCATCAGAACCAATCTTTGTGAAAAGAAGTAAGTGCTTTTCTTTATCGTAGCCTTCAATCAATCCAAAGATTTTCTCATTTCCTTGTACGATAGCAGAAACACGATTTGTTCGGCTCATAGAGCTTAGTAGCTCTACTGATGATGTGAACTGAGATACACTTTTCACTCGTCCAACTAAACCTTGTGGAGTTAATACAGCCATATCTTTTTTAATTCCTTGCTGTGCCCCTTTGTCAATTCCAACTAAATCGTACCATTTATCTGGATTACGAGAAACGACAGTAGCTGGAATTTCAGTATAACCGCTATTTAACTTATCTTTACCCGTTAACTCTTGTAACTTCTTGTTATCATCTTCTAATTGTTTTACTTTTCCTGATAGACCTGCATAATTGTCTAATTTTGCTTTTAATTCTTTATTCTCTTCATACGTGCGCTTTACATCCTCTACATTTTCGAAGAATCCAGCTACGTATTTCGCTGGCTTTTGGAATACACGTTCTACAACACCGACAGTGTCTTTAACAAACTGCTCTGGCCATGTTAAACTGTTCCGTTCTTTCAATGAGATTCCAATCAATGCCACGAGAAGAATAATACTAACTAACAAAACAATTAATCTTTTGTTTAAGAAAAACTGTGGCACGTTCACACCCTCTTAATTTCATTGATTTTTATTTTGCAATATTATCGAGCAGCAGTTTTGAAAAGATCGATATTGTCTAATGCTTTACCCGTTCCAATTGCTACGCAATCTAATGGATCTTCTGCAACAAGAACTGGCATATTTGTTTCTTCACTAATTACTTTATCTAAATTACGTAGTAATGCTCCGCCACCTGTTAATACGATACCACGGTCCATAATATCTGCCGCTAATTCAGGTGGAGTTTTCTCCAACGTATTTTTAACAGATTCTACAATTGCATCTACTGTATCTTTTAATGCATCTGCAATTTCTTCTGGTTGAATTAGTACTGTTTTTGGTAAACCACTTACTAAATCACGACCGCGAATTTCCATAGGCTCAATACCTTCTGGCTCGCCTGCAGAACCGATTTCTAATTTTAATGCTTCAGCTGTTCTTTCACCGATCATTAAGTTGTAGCTTTTCTTAATGTACTGAATGATTGAATCATCCATGTCATCACCAGCAACACGAACTGATTGACTTGTTACAATACCGCCTAAAGAAATGATTGCAACTTCTGTTGTACCGCCACCGATATCAACAACCATACTACCAGTTGGTTCCCAAACAGGTAAGTTTGCACCAATTGCTGCTGCAAATGGTTCTTCGATAGGATAAGCATCACGAGCACCAGCTTGACGAGTCGCATCGATTACTGCACGTCTTTCTACAGCTGTAATACCAGATGGCACACATACCATTACATAAGGCTTACGTGAGAAGAATCCATTTGATTTTTGAGCTTGTTGAATGTAATATTTCATCATTGTTGCTGTCGTTTCGTAATCAGCAATTACACCGTCTTTCATTGGGCGAAGTGCCACAACGTTTCCTGGTGTACGACCAATCATTTGTTTTGCATCGCTACCTACAGCAACGATTTGTTTCGTATCAGTTTGTAACGCTACTACTGAAGGTTCACGTAAAACTACACCTTTTCCTTTTACATATACAAGCGTGTTCGCAGTTCCTAAGTCTATTCCAAGATCGCGAGTAAAGCCACCAAATCCAAACATATTATTTATCTTCCTTTCTTGTTTTCACGGACTCATTTTTTCTTACTTTATATTATAAAAACAGTACGTTTTTTATATCTTTATCCTTTTTGTAGATAATTTTCTACAAAAAACTCATAAATCACATTATAAAACAAAATAAGTAAAAAGCATAGTCTTAAATATGACCTTTTTCCTTTAAACTCACGAATTTATGGTCACCTATTATAATATGATCGAGCACTTCAATTCCGATAATCCGGCCGCATTCTACTAAGCGTTTTGTTACTTCAATATCTTCTCGGCTCGGCGCGGGGTCTCCTGAGGGATGGTTATGAAGACATATGATAGAGGCTGCTGCACGGCGAAACGCTTCTTTAAAAACTTCCCTTGGATGTACAATTGATGAGTTTAAACTTCCAATGAAAATCGTTTGCCTATGTATAACTTGATTCTTTGTGTTCAAATATAGACATACAAAATGCTCCTGCTGCAGGAAGCGCATTTCTTCCATCATATATCTGGCGCAATCTTCCGGGCTTCGAATGCTGTATCTATTTTGATATTCTAAACGCACCATTCTTCTACCGAGTTCAAAAGCAGCTATAAGCTGAGTTGCCTTCGCAACCCCGACACCATGTATACTGACAAGCTCTTCTAACGTTGCATCTTTCAACATACGTAAACCATCAAAGTGATGTAAAATTTTATCTGATAACTTCAAAACTGTTTCTTCTTTAGAACCTGTTCTGAGTAACACTGCAAGAAGCTCCCGATTGGATAAACTTCCAGCTCCCTCTAACAATAAACGCTCCCGTGGCTGTTCTTCTTTGACAACATCACGAATACCGTTCATTTCTCCACCCCTTTATTTGTTCTCTCAAAGAAAATCCCATGCAGTTTTACGCATGGGTTACATCAATATTAAATTGTTTTAATTCCCGAACAAGACGTGAAATTGGTAACCCAACTACACTATAGTAGTCCCCTTGAATATGTTGAACAAAAATAGATCCTTTACCTTGAATCCCATAACTTCCTGCTTTATCCAAAGGCTCTTTTGATGCAATGTATGCGTCAATTTCCTCTTCTGTTAATTCCCAAAACGTAACTTCTGTACGCTCGTAAAAAGTGACTGTTTTGTCCTTTGCTATAATTGCAACACCAGTATACACTTCATGTGTTTTCCCTGATAATAATTGCAACATTTCTTTCGCCTCAGCCTCATTAGATGGCTTTCCAAGAATACGCGACTCATATGTAACAATTGTGTCTGCACCTAATACAATATGATCACTGTTATTTTCTGCTACCGCAGATGCTTTTTGCAGGGCAAGGGACATAACAATATCAGAAGGCGATGAATACGCACCAATCGTTTCTTCTACTTCACTTACAATAATTTCAAATGGCACACCCGCTAACTCAAGTAATTCCTTCCTGCGAGGTGATCCTGAAGCTAAAATAATTTTTTTCATATTTTCTCCTTCCTTTCTCACATGAAGCAGAATCATTTATATCAATCGTATCAAAGGAATAGTTTGTCCACAAATAAAAGAAATATTATTTTCTCTAAACAAAATAATACTTCCTTACTAAAACACGATTATATTCCTGTCATAGAGAAAGCACTTTACTCTAAATTCAAAAGAAAAGAAAGAAGCATCTACACTTCTTCCTTCGTCATTTCATTATCCTATTATTTCACCTTTTGTGAAACAATTTTTTCGTATGAAAGTATACCATCAATGATAACTTGATTTAATTTCGCTAAAGATTCCTTATCACCTTTTCCGTCCTTCACTGTTTGCACAGCTACTGACGTGTACATATACAATTTCTTTGCTTCTTCCTGCTTCATACTTTTCCCTTCTTTTTCAATCGCTTTCCACTCTTTTTCGATTGCACTTATATCTTTTGCATTACCTTTTTCACTAGCTTGTACGCTAGAAGCATATTTTGCTAAATGAGTATATAATGGCTGTACTTTTGTTAAAAACGCCCCAACTTCTTTATCATCTTTAAGTAACGCTTTATCTGTTATATCCCAGTCCTTTTTCAATACGGAGACATTATCATTTTTATACTGCGTCATTAATTGGTTTATGCCTTGTTCATCGCTAGCAATACCAACAACTAATGCATACTTATCACCGCTCGGTTTTAAGGCTGCTACACCTCCATTACCTTTCCACTCTTCAAGAGCGGCCTGTCCCTTTTCTTCAGAAGAATAGATTCCTCCTTGAACAAAAAATAATTTCATTGGCTCTAATGACGTTCCTGTCTGTGCTTTTGTTTTTTCCTCTTTTGGTGCTGGTGTTTGTTCTACCGTTCCGCCCACCTTTGATTCTTCCTTTCGCATCTGCTTCGAAGCTGTTACTTCACTTCCTCCTGTCGCACCTTGTCCTTGCAGTAACTGTAGCATCCCCATTCCAAACGCCGTACCAATAATAATTGCAGTTGCAACGATTGCAATTAACGTATTGCTCCACTTCTTTCGATTTTTTTCCGTAGACGCTACTTTCGATTTTTGAAACGGAACAACGTTTTTTGATCTTTCACTTTCTACTACCATCCAGTCAAATTCATCTTTCTTCTTCTCCTCATACTTCGCTTCTGTTCCATTCACTTTCACTGAGATCGTTCGTGATTGCTTGTCCATACACTCACACCTCACCTCTTATCGTTGTCCGCATCATATCATATTCATTTCACAAAAAAACGAGATATTTGTCAGAGGAATTCGCCAAATAACCCTATATATTTATCTTATATGTATGCATTTGACTTCATTTGTAGAACAAAAAAACTAGATAGTACAGACTATCTAGTTTTTCTCGCGAATATATTTTCGAACTTCCGAAATGAAATAAAGAGAACCTGTTATGATAAAAACGTCATTTTCTCCAAGCATTTCAACCTTCGTATCAATTGCCTCTTTCCAATTTTCAAAAACTAATTTTGACTCTTCCTTTGAATACGATGCAAGTTTGTCAGCAGAAATAGCACGATCAAAGGCAAATGTTGTAAAAATAATTTCATCGGCGATGCTTTCTAATTGAACTACCATATTGTGCAATTGTTTATCACCAAGGGCAGTAAATAAAACTATTACATTTTTATCTTTGTAATGTGATTCTACCGTTTTCACAAGACTTTCAATACCTTCTGGGTTATGAGCACCATCTATAATAATATCCGGATTACTTTGCAGTTTTTCAAAGCGCCCCACCCAATACGCTTCCTGTAATCCAGTTCTTATTTCTTCTTCCTCAATTAAAAATGATAAGTATGTTTTTACATACATGACTGCCATAAGTGCAAGTGCTGCGTTTCCTACTTGATGGCTGCCTTTCATTGTGATTCGCACATCTTCAAAAGAGGCGAAAGGACAAGTGAAATCGAACTGTTCTCCATCTTCACTAGACTGTTTATGTAACGATGTAAAATGGTTGCCTATCTCGTATACATTTGCATGATTTTCCTTTGCAACTTTTTGAATGACTTGCAGCGCTTCCTCATCTTGCACACCAGTAATAACCGGAACACCAGACTTAATAATCCCCGCCTTTTCATATGCAATTTCTCCTAATGTATTACCTAAAATATGCATATGATCGTGACCGATATTCGTAATAATCGTGAGAACTGGATGAATCACATTCGTAGAATCAAAGCGCCCTCCAAGTCCTGTTTCAAATAAAACAACATCACAGAAATTAACTTTACCGAAATAACAAATTGCCATAACAGTAATAATTTCAAACTCAGTCGCTTCCCCTAAATCCGTCTCATCTAGTTTTTCAACGACTGGCTTTACCATCTTTACAAGTTCAGTAATCTCTTCATCTGCAATTGGTGTTCCGTTCACACTAATACGCTCGTTAAATGTTTCAATATAAGGGGAGGTAAAAGTTCCTACCTTATATTTTGCACCTTCTAACATGTAGCGCATATATGTTAACGTTGAACCTTTTCCATTTGTACCAGCAAGGTGAACACATTTTATGTGACGCTCTGGATTTCCGAGCTCTTCTAGCATCCATCTCATTCTTTCTAATCCCGGTTTAATACCAAATTTCAATCGGCTATGAATCCAACCTATCGCTTCTTCGTATGTATGTATCACGTATGCTTTCCCCTTTCAAAAGACAACCTTCATCATTCTATTATACGCAAAGAAAAGAGACTCACCAATATAGTGAGTCTCTAAAAAACATTTTTATTTCTCAAGATCCGCTAGACGTTGACGAACTGCTTCGCGTTTTTCTAGGTAATCTTGCTCTTTCGCACGCTCTCCTTCAATAACTGCTGCAGGAGCTTTCGCTACGAAACCTTGGTTTGAAAGTTTCTTCTGTACACGTTCTACTTCTTTATCGAACTTCTCAAGTTCTTTCTCAAGACGCGCTCTCTCTTCATCAAGATTGATAAGATCAGCTAACGGTAAGAATAACTCTGCACCTGTTACAATTGCAGTCATCGCTTTTTCTGGTGCTTGTAAATCCGTTTGAATTGTTAACTCGCTTGGGTTACAGAAACGCTCAATGTAAGAGCTATTTTTCGTAAGCTGAGCAAGTACAGCCTCATCTTTTGCTTTAATTTGCATTTGAACTTTTTTGCTCATTGGCGTATTAACTTCTGCACGAATGTTACGAACAGAGCGAATGATATCAACTAGAAGGTGCATTTCTGCTGCAGCTTCTGTATCTTGTAAATCTTCGCGAACTGTTGGCCACGCTGCTACTGTAATAGATTCGCCTTCGTGCGGTAAATGTTGCCAAATCTTCTCTGTTACGAATGGCATGAATGGGTGTAATAGACGCATTGTTTGGTCTAATACGTAAGCTAAAATAGAACGAGTTGTTTTCTTAGCTGCTTCATCTTCACCGTATAGAGGAAGTTTCGCCATTTCGATGTACCAGTCACAGAAATCATCCCAGATGAAGTTGTATAATGAGCGACCAGCTTCACCGAACTCATATTTATCCATGTTACGTGTTACGCTTTCGATGGTTTCATTTAAGCGAGTTAAAATCCACTTATCTGCAACTGACTTTTCACCAGTTAAATCGATTTCTTCATATTTCATGTCATCCATGTTCATTAATACGAAACGTGATGCATTCCAAATTTTATTAATGAAGTTCCAAGTAGATTCTACTTTTTCCATGCTGAAGCGTAAATCTTGACCTGGTGCACTTCCTGTTGATAAGAAGAAACGCATTGCATCTGCACCGTACTTCTCGATAACTTCCATTGGGTCAATACCGTTACCAAGAGATTTACTCATTTTACGTCCTTGCTCATCACGAACTAAACCGTGAATTAATACATCTTTAAATGGACGCTCGCCTGTAAACTCTAAACCTTGGAAAATCATACGAGATACCCAGAAGAAGATGATGTCATAACCAGTTACTAGTGCATCAGTTGAATAGTAACGTTTGAAGTCCGCTGCATCTTCATTTGGCCAACCAAGTGTTGAGAATGGCCATAACGCTGAACTGAACCATGTATCAAGTACGTCGTTATCTTGATTCCAATTTTCAATATCTGCTGGCGCTTCTGTACCTACGTATACTTCACCAGTTTCTTTATGATACCAAGCTGGAATGCGGTGTCCCCACCATAATTGACGAGAAATACACCAGTCGTGAATGTTTTCCATCCAACGTAAATATGTGTTTTCGAAACGATCTGGTACGAACGTTACTTTCTCTTCTTCTTTTTGTTGAAGCGCTACTGCCTTCTCAGCAAGTGGAGCCATTTTTACGAACCATTGTGTTGATAAGTAAGGCTCAACAACTGCACCACTACGCTCACTATGGCCTACTGAATGCATATGAGGCTCGATTTCTACTAATACGCCCGCTTCTTGTAAATCTTTCACTAACGCTTTACGACACTCAAAACGATCCATACCGTTATACTTACCAGCTTTTTCGTTCATCGATCCATCTTCGTTCATTACTAAGATACGCGGTAAGTCATGACGGTTACCTACTTCAAAGTCATTCGGGTCATGAGCTGGCGTAATTTTTACAACGCCTGTTCCGAAATCTTTTTCTACGTACTCATCAGCAATAATCGGAATCTCACGGCCTACGATTGGAAGTGTAACTGTTTTTCCGATTAAATGCTTGTAACGATCGTCTTCTGGATGAACCGCTACCGCTGTATCACCAAGCATCGTTTCTGGACGAGTTGTTGCAAGACGAATGTGACCAGAACCATCTGTTAACGGATAGTTCATATGGTAGAATGCACCTTGAACTTCTTTATGAATTACTTCGATATCAGAAAGAGCTGTGCGTGTTGCCGGGTCCCAGTTGATAATATATTCACCGCGGTAAATTAAGCCTTTTTCGTATAATTGAACGAATACTTTATTAACCGCATCAGATAAACCTTCGTCTAATGTGAAACGTTCGCGAGAATAGTCTAGTCCTAAACCAACTTTCCCCCATTGTTGACGAATGTGAGAAGCGTATTCTTCTTTCCATTCCCAAGCTTTTTCAAGGAATTTCTCACGGCCAAGATCGTAACGTGAAATACCTTCTTCACGAAGTTTCCCTTCTACTTTCGCTTGTGTTGCGATACCCGCATGGTCCATTCCTGGAAGCCACAATACATCGTAACCTTGCATACGCTTCGTACGAGTTAAAATATCTTGAAGAGTTGTATCCCAAGCATGACCTAGGTGTAACTTACCAGTTACGTTCGGAGGTGGAATTACAATTGTATACGGTTGTTTCTTCTCGTCTCCTGTTGCTTCAAAATATTTGCCTTCTAGCCACCACTGATAAAGGCCTTCTTCAACGGACATATGATCATATTTAGTTGGTAAATTCTTTTCCGTGTTTGACATTATTTTCCCTCCTTAAAATAAAAAATGCCCCTCATCCAAAAAAGGACGAGGGACATCGCGGTACCACCTTTATTTACAAACAAATTCAGGAATTTGCTTATACTCTTAATTTGATAACGGACAAATCCGTCTTTTCCTAATGAGAACTATTCTGTTCAGAAAAGATGCTCCAGGGCTACCTTCTAACATAACTATCTAGAGAATCTCCCAGCTAATGATTCTCCTCTCTGAAGACGTTTCTTGTTATACTCTTCCCCTTCAAGGCATTTATATGATTGTTAATTATTATATACAATAGTGTAAAAAACGAAACCTTATTCGTCAAGATAAATTTAAGACTACAGCTTTTTGAGTAAAAAAAAGAAGATAAGTAGCATCCTCTACTTATCTTCTTTATCCGTTCCCTTGCTGGGCAGCTTGTAATTGCGAAAGGAAATATTCTATATTACTAACGAGCCAATGCGCTTGTTGCAAACTCTTTACTCCGAGAAGTTCATTTTCCTCATTGCGCCGCTCTCTTCTTTTCTTATAAGAGTGGATTTGCCGAATAAATTGCGATGGATACGTCATATACGCAAACATGAGTAGTTGCTCTTCTTTCGTAAAAGGGAAATTTTTTTGATACATTTGATACCATTCAAACCGATCACTTCGCGCAATTGGATATGTGTTTAACGACCGAGAATAAAACCCTACAATATCTTGCACAGGTGTTGCAAACTTCGATTTTTCTAAACTAATAAAATAGCCATTCCGTTCATAATCAAATAAAAAATGATTAAGCGATACGTTACCATGTACAAAAGTAATGCGCGTTGTTTCTTTTTCTTTCATCGCATCGTTCCACTCATTTAATTGCTTCGTTGCAAACTCACGCGCCCTCATTACATGATGATAGTACGTACAATATTGCAATTCAAACGGAGACATATACCACTTCGCTTCAGATTCTACAAGAAACTCTTCTAACATCTCTCCATCATTTTCCCAGCGATCGGATATATTTGTATAATGTTTTTCTAAATCCTCTTCTGTATATGTTTCTTCTTTTACCGTTTTTTGGTGCAACGTTCCGAGAGTCTGAAACATTTTATGGTATTGATCATTATCCTCGCCGTTCCCTTCCGCACGCTCTAACCAAGGCATTAAATAATAATTATACGTACCATCACTTAAAATATAATTTCCGTCCGTCGCATGGTATATAGGTACATAATTTGAAAAACCTTTCTCCTTCAAATATTGAATATGATGCAAAAAGTTATTCCGCTCTAACTTCCTGCCTTCTATTTTCTTGAGCGCATATGGACCTTGATTCGTATAAATTTTCGTCACACTTCCGTGCTCTTCCATATGCTGCGTATCCAATCTATATTGCCTTACAATGGGTTCATAGCGATTTCGTAATTCCATATCCATACGAATAACCCTTTCTATTCAAAACATAGCCTTAGAAAAATAAGTGAGTGAAAACACTCACTTATTTCGCTTTTGCTCTTGAAACAGGAATATAAATAATTTGTCCTGTAGTTAAATATATATCTTCTGTTTGATTGACACGGTATAAGTTTTGTACAGATGTTTCATAACGTTCTGCAACAGATTCGATCGTATCTCCTTCTTGCACAAAATACATTCTTAACTTTGTAAATTCTTCTTCCGGTTCTTTCGTAAATAATTTCGTTAAATAAAGCGCATTTTCATCCCGCTGTGAATACGTTTCCTCTTCTTGTACTTCTTGTTTTTTCGCTTGTTCTTTCTTGAAATCTTTTCTTCCGAACAATTCAAATTGCGGCGTTGTTTCTTTCTCCTCTTCACGCTCTACAAATTCATGTTCTTCTATTTCCTCTTCTTCTACTTCCTGCTCTTTTCTTTCTTCTAGTTGGAACGGTTCAAATGCGTAATCTTCCCACTCATCTGATTCCTTATAGGCTGGCTCTTCGACTTGTGGCGTCGGTCTAGTTTCATGCTCTTGCGCAGAATCATCCTCTAACTCAGCATACGCCGTTTCTTCCTCTTCATCCTCAATTCTTTCTTCATCACATAAACCTGTAATAGATATATCCGCTAATAATTGTAAGCAACCATTTTCCTTTAGTTCATAATCAAATTCCTCGATAGATACATATAGTTCTTCAATTACTTTCACACGGTTTCTTGGGATTGATATTTCAAGCGGGAAGGAATGAACAAGTTCATTAACCCCATCTTCTCTTGTTTCTACATAATCAATGGACTTCGCTGGCGATAGATCTCTTAATGAATAAGCTGAATCATCTTTTCGTGCAACATACTCTCCCGTTAAATCTAATTGCCCTCTCACAATTACCTCATGATCAAGCTCTTCTATCTCAACGTCTGGATCTAACGAAATTGACAAAAGTTCTTCGACTTCCTGTCCTTTTTGGAACCAAACAGATTCTTTTAATGAAAAACGTAATGAATGATCTGTTGCCACTTCTTTTCCCCCTCCCAAACTATATGTCATTACAGATTTATGTACGGAAAGCTGACTTTATGAATAAAAAAAATCGCCCCCCTTACGGAGAGCGATTTTCTTTATTCAATTAAGCTTTTAATTTTGACATTGCAATTTCAGCCGCTGCAATTGTCGCCTCAATATCTGCATCACTATGTGCTGTCGATAAGAATAAACCTTCAAATTGGGATGGCGGTAAAAATACACCTTGTTCTACCATTTCACGATAGTAAGCCGCAAAGAACTCTAAGTTTGAAGATTTTGCTGCGTCGTAATTAATAACTGGTTCATCTGTAAAGAAGATACCAATCATAGAACCCGCACGATTGATATGATGCGGAATGCCATGTTTTTCAGCCGCTTTACGTAAGCCAGCTTCTAGCATTTCAGCTTTACGCTCAAATTCTACATACGATTCTGGCGTTAACTGTACTAACGTTTCATAACCTGCTGCCATTGCTAGTGGGTTCCCTGATAAAGTACCTGCTTGATAAATTGGTCCGCTCGGTGCAACTTGGCGCATAATTTCTGCTTTACCACCGTATGCTCCTACCGGTAATCCACCACCGATTACTTTACCTAAACAAGTTAAATCAGGTGTTACACCGTAATAACCTTGTCCACAATTATATGCAACACGGAATCCTGTCATTACTTCATCAAAAATAAGCAATGCACCATTTTGCTCTGTTACTTCACGAAGACCTTCTAAAAATCCTGGTTGCGGAGGAACAACACCCATATTCCCTGCTACTGGTTCTACAATGACACAGGCAATATCATCACCGAATTGTTCGAAAGCGTATTTCACACTTTCTAAATCGTTATACGCTACTGTAATCGTATTTTTCGCTACACCTTCTGGTACACCTGGGCTATCTGGTAAACCTAGCGTCGCTACACCAGAACCCGCTTTAATTAATAACGAGTCACCATGACCGTGATAACAACCGATAAATTTCAAAATTTTGTTACGGCCTGTATAACCACGAGCTAAACGTAGCGCGCTCATTGTCGCTTCTGTTCCAGAGTTAACCATACGCACAATCTCAATTGATGGAACACGCTCAATAACAAGTTTCGCTAATTTATTTTCAATTTCCGTTGGAGCACCGAAGCTCGTACCTCTTTCAGCAACAGCTTTTAAAGCCTCAACAACACGATCATTTGCATGACCATGAATTAAAGGACCCCATGATAATACGTAATCGATGTATTCATTTCCATCGATATCATATACTTTAGAGCCTTTTCCACGCTCCATAAACAACGGATTCATACCGACAGACTTAAATGCACGAACTGGGCTATTTACGCCACCAGGCATTAAATCTTGAGCCTCTTCAAACGCTGCAATCGACTTATCAAACTTTTTCATTATTTAGCGCCTCCTTCTTGTAACCATCTTGCTGCATCTTTCGCATGATACGTAATAATTAAATCTGCTCCTGCGCGTTTCATACTAATTAATTTTTCAAGTACAACTTCTTTTTCATTAATCCAGCCATTTTGCGCTGCCGCTTTAATCATTGAATATTCACCGCTTACGTTATAAGCAACGACTGGTAAGTTAAAGTTATTTTTCACATCACGAACGATATCTAAGTAAGAAAGAGCTGGCTTTACAATTAAGAAATCTGCCCCTTCCATTACATCTGATTCTGCTTCACGGAATGCTTCCATGCGGTTCGCTGGGTCCATTTGATATGTTTTACGATCACCAAATTGCGGTGCACCGTGCGCAGCATCACGGAATGGTCCGTAAAATGCTGATGAATATTTCACAGCGTACGACATAACTGGTACATGTCCAAAACCATTTTCATCTAATGCGTGGCGAATTGCTGTTACGAATCCGTCCATCATGTTTGATGGCGCAATAATGTCCGCTCCTGCTTTCGCTTGACTTACAGCTGTTTTTGCAAGAACTGCAAGAGACTCGTCATTTAAAATAATACCATCTTCAATTACACCGCAATGACCATGGCTTGTGAATTGACATAAACATGTATCCGCAACTACTACTAGATCAGGGAATTCACCTTTAATTTGCTGAATCGCACGTTGCACAATTCCATGATCACAATATGCTGATGATCCAACTTCATCTTTTTCAGCAGGTAAACCAAATACAATAACAGAACGAATACCTAAATCAACAACTTCTTGCATTTCAGCTTGCAATAAATCTAAAGATATTTGATATACGCCTGGCATAGAAGGCACTTCATTACGAACATTTTCTCCTTCTAATACAAAAATAGGGTAAATAAAATCTTCCGTATGTAAAAACGTTTCACGCACAAGCGCACGCATGCCCCCGCTTTGTCTTAAGCGACGATGACGATTAAATTGTAAAGAGTTCATAGACTTCTATCCCCATTCTTTTATTTTATAGATTCACAAACACATTGTAGTAATGCTTCTACAGTGTACTCTTTCGGCATAATAATATGCGGAAAATAAAGGCTCGCCTCTTTTTCCGTAATAGGCCCTATACAAGCAATTGTACATTTTTTTGTCCATTCTCTCCAGTTTGTACCCTCAAGTAAACGAACAAAACTAGTAACAGTTGAAGGGCTCGTAAATGTAATAATGTCTACTTTCCCTACTTCTAACGCTTCTATCAGCTCTCGCTTTTTCTCTACATTCTCTTTCGTACCATACACGATTAGCTCATCTAGAGAAACACCAATTTCGCGAAGTGCAACTGGAATTACATCTCTTGCTAAATTCCCTTTCGGAAACAAAATGCATTCGTTTCCACTTAGTCTTTTTACAAACTCTTCTGCAAATACTTCTGCAACAAATGAAGTTGGAACAAAATCCACTCGATAGCCTCGTTTTTCTAACTCTAACTTTGTTTTCACACCTACTGCAGCAATTTTAGTCGTTACAGGTAGCTTCTGTCTCAAACGATCTAGAAAAAAAGCTACCCCATTTTTACTCGTAAAAATAACCCAGTCATACGAATGTAACTGCCCTGCTATATGTTGAATTTGCCTATGAGACATACCTTCCATACGCAAAAGCGGAATTTCCAATGGAATTCCGCTCTTTTCTTTCACCGCTACACTCATTTGTTTTGCTTGATGCTGGGCACGTGTAACCAATACCGTTTTGCCAGCGAGAGCGTTCATACTTATTGTTGCCCCTTATTTGCAGCAAGAATAAGTTCTTTTGCGCCTTGGTTAATTAAACGGTCCGCAGCCTCTAATCCTACTTTCTCTGGATCAGTTCCTACTACTGTCTCTTTCAATAAAACAGAACCGTCCATAGACCCGACAAGAGCTGTTAATTCGATTGCATCGTTTTCTGTAAGAGTTGCATATCCAGCGATCGGAACTTGGCATCCACCTTCAAGTTTATGAAGAAATACGCGTTCTGCTGCCACTGTTTTTTCTGTTACTCCATCATTCATATGAGCTAACAACTGCAGTAAATCCTTATCATCCTCACGACACTCAATCGCTAATGCACCTTGTCCTACAGCAGGTACACATAACGTCTCATCTAAATGTTCTGTAATAACTTCATTATCCCAGCCCATTCTTTGTAATCCTGCTGTCGCTAAAATAATTGCATCGTAATCTTCTTCTTTTAATTTGCGTAAACGTGTATCGATATTTCCGCGAATCCACTTCACTTGTAAGTCTGGTCTCGCAGCGAGTAGCTGTGCACTACGTCTTAAACTACTCGTACCTAAAATAGCGCCTTCTGCTAACTCTTTAAACGACGCTCCGTTTTTTGAGATAAAAGCATCACGAGGGTCAACACGCTTTGGTATACAACCGATCATTAATCCTTCTGGAAGTACGGCCGGCATATCTTTCATACTATGTACAGCCATATCAATTTCTTTCGTAAGTAGCGCATGTTCAATCTCTTTCACAAACAAGCCTTTGCCGCCTACTTTTGAAAGAGTAACATCTAAAATAACATCGCCTTTTGTGACGATTTCTTTCACTTCAAATTCATATGGTAAACCTAGCGCTTTTAACTGATCAATAAACCAGTTTGTTTGCGTTAATGCTAATTTACTCTTTCGTGACCCTACAATAATTTTGCGCATAATTTTCTCTCCTCATTATAAATACCAAAAGTGGAAGTTGGATAAACTGCTTAATAGAAAAATATTAATTAGCATTACGAGAAATGCTCCGATGTTCCACTGTACGATTTTCTTCCCTTGTAACACATCTGCCGCTCGTAAATATAGGCCAGCACAATATACAAATAGAACGACAAAAGACCCGATTACTTTCGTATCATACCAATGGAAATTGTCCAATTTTGTATATCCCCATATGCACCCTAATAAAATAGCTAGTAAGAAAAATGGAACAGAAAATAAATTTAATCCGTAAGACATCGATTCTAGCTTCGGTAAATTCCCTAACCTTCTTAATCTCGCATTCCATTTTTTCTTTTTTAATAGGCGATATTGCAATAAATACATAATAGAAAAAATGAACGATACAGTAAAAGTTGCATAAGAAATAATAGCCATACCAACATGTACGTATACAAGCTCCGAAACTAATTGCTCTGCAAGTACCGGCGACATCTTTCCAAGC
>NZ_JAKUFR010000060.1:0-31410 GCF_022663555.1 Bacillus cereus group sp. BfR-BA-01381 | reverse complement strand
AAGTAATAGAATTACCCCCGCAAAATTCCATAATGATTCGTATAAAAACGTTGGGTGGTAGTAAACACCATCAATATACATTTGATTAATAATGAAATCCGGTAAATGAAGGCCTTCTAAAAACTGCCTCGTTACTTCATCACCATGTGCCTCTTGGTTCATAAAGTTTCCCCATCGGCCAATTGCTTGTCCTAGTAAAATACTTGGTGCAGCAATATCAGCCAACTTCCAGAATGAAACCCCGCGGCGTTTCGCAAAAAGAATCCCTGTAATAACAGCCCCGATTAAACCACCATGAATCGCCAAACCACCTTGACGAATATTAATAATTTGACTCGGGTTTTGCGCGTAATATTCCCATTCAAAAATAACATAGTACATTCTCGCAAATAGAATAGCGATCGGTACTGCAATTAATACAAGGTCAACAAATGTATCTTTTGGAATACCTAGCCTTTCTCCTTCGCGAGTTGCTAGCCAAAGACCTAATAGCACACCTGTACCGATAATAATCCCGTACCAATAAACAGGAAACGGTCCAAGTTGGATAGCTACGCGGTCAAGCTGTGGTACAGAACCTAACAGCATATGTATGACCTCCCTCTCCAATGTTTACTCCTGATTTCCTAACTCAATCGCACTCATTAATCGTTCTGAGAACTGCTGTGCTGCATTGACTCCCATACGTTTTAAACGGAAGTTCATCGCTGCCACTTCAATAATAACAGCTAAGTTTCGACCAGGACGAACTGGAAGTGTAATCTTCGTAAGTTCTGTATCAATAATCTTCATCTTCTCTTCATCAAGACCTAAGCGATCATAATTTTTCTTTTGATCCCAAATTTCAAGATTAATAACAAGTGTAATACGCTTATAATTTCGCACTGCCCCTGCACCGAATAACGTCATAACGTTAATAATGCCTAGACCACGAATTTCTAATAAATGCTCAATTAAATCTGGCGAGCTTCCAACTAACATGTCTTCATCTTCTTGGCGAATTTCTACACTATCATCCGCAACAAGGCGATGACCACGTTTTACAAGCTCAAGAGCTGTCTCACTTTTACCGACACCACTTTGTCCTGTAATTAAAACACCAACGCCGTAAATATCAACTAACACACCGTGTACAGCTGTTGTTGGTGCTAACTTACCTTCTAAATAATTTGTTAAACGACTTGATAATCTCGTTGTCGTTTGAGAAGAGCGTAATAAAGGCATGCCTGATTCACGCGATGCTTGCAGCAACTCATCTGGTACATCTTGATTACGAGTTACAATAATACATGGCGTCTCCTCAGTACAAAGCGCTTTCATTCTCTCTTGTTTTTGCTCTGACGTTAACGTGTCAAAGAACGTAAGCTCCGTCTTTCCAAGAAGCTGCACGCGATCAGCTGGATAATATGTAAAAAATCCTGCCATTTCAATACCAGGTCGTGATAAATCACTTGTATCAATCGGACGATGAATTCCTTCTTCACCACTTATTAACTCCAATTGAAATTGTTCAATTAAATCTTTTGTCCTTACTTTCGGCATATGTATAAACCTCCACTCCGCTGCGGGTTCAGTCTCATTTGATGTAAAATTCCATTCTACCGGATATTGTACCATTTTTTTCTGGAAACAAGAAATACGGTTTCTAATAAATAGAAAAAAACATTTCATACATATCATGAAATGTTTTTCTTTTTGTCATTTTCTCTTTTTTTCATATAAAGGCTCCACAATTGCCTTTTCAATAATCATATTAAAAATTGATATACAAATTGCCGCAACAATCGCTACACCGAAACCTGATATATTAAATGCATCCCCTAATAATGAATCTGCTATCTTTAACGTAATTGCATTAATAACAATTAAGAAGAACCCGAAAGTTACAACAGTAATTGGTAGCGTAATTAAAATTAAAAACGGTTTTACAAACACATTTAAAACAGCCAAAATAATACTCGCAATAATTGCAGTTTGTATATTTGCTACGTAAAACGCGTCTGGTGCAATCCCTTTTAAAAGTCCCGATACAGCGATTAACACAACACTATTTACAAGAAGTGATACAATCCATCTCATTTTCTTACACATCCTTTTAAACATATATCTTTCATCATACGCTAATAGATAATAAACGCAAGTATCAGCAAACACTTATATCAACTTATTCTACTCTTCATGCTTGTATACCTACTAACACTTCTTTGCGAAATAAGGCCCACACCATCTATGCTCATGCGTTTTCACAAAAGTCCAAGTGAAATCTTTATCTACAATGTAAATATCGCCTTTATACATATCATCTGTTTCACGTAATATATCATCCATAATTAATAAACTTGCATCTTTTATTAGTAGTACATCATCACAGTGTTGATAGAAGATGTAGCACTCCTTTTTCACTTCATTATGAAACGCGTTTTCCGCTTCTTTCCCCTCTAAACACTTCTTTTTCTCATAACTAAATATGTGCCAAAGATATCCACATGCATACTTATCTCCATAAAGGAAAATGCCCTCTTTTTCTTCATCACTTAAATGGTTTGCAAAATGATCCTCCCAGCGTTTTCGAAAATATACACCCCACTTTTGAAACTCTCTTACCTTCATATTTTTCTTTCGCAACACATCTAAAAACCCCATCTTCTCCCCCTATGAACGAAAAACCGAGTGTCATTCCCACTCGGTTTTTCGTAATACCCTTATTGAGATAGCTCTACTTCTTTTATTCTCTCTTTCATTCTTGCTTTATCACGATTTAAAATCTCTTTTAAATACTTACCTGTATACGAGCGCTCTTCTTTCACTACTTGCTCTGGCGTTCCGGAAGCAACGATTTGTCCACCTTTGTCTCCGCCCTCTGGTCCAAGGTCAACGATATAATCCGCTGTTTTAATTACATCTAAATTATGTTCAATTACAAGTACCGTCTCACCGCTCTCAACAAGACGTTGCAACACTTCTAGCAGACGTGCGATATCATGCGCATGTAAACCAGTCGTTGGCTCATCTAAAATGTATAATGTACGACCTGTAGAACGACGGTGTAATTCAGAAGCTAATTTCACACGCTGTGCTTCACCACCAGATAACGTCGTAGCTGGTTGTCCTAATTTCATATAACCAAGCCCTACATCTACAAGCGTTTGAAGTTTACGCTTAATTTTTGGGATATTAGCGAAGAACTCTACCCCGTCTTCAATCGTCATCCCTAACACTTCAGAAATGTTTTTATCTTTATATTTCACTTCTAACGTTTCACGGTTGTAACGTTTACCGTGACAAACTTCACACGGAACGTATACGTCTGGTAAGAAGTGCATTTCGATTTTAATAATTCCATCACCACGGCACGCTTCACAACGTCCACCTTTTACGTTAAAGCTGAAACGTCCTTTTTGATATCCGCGCACTTTCGCTTCATTCGTTTGAGCAAACACATCACGAATATCATCGAACACACCTGTATAAGTCGCAGGGTTAGAACGTGGTGTACGACCGATTGGCGATTGATCTATATCGATTACTTTATCTAAATGCTCAAGACCTTTAATCTCTTTATGCGTACCTGGCTTCGCTTTCGCTTTATATAACTTTTGCGCTAACGATTTATATAGTACTTCATTAATCATCGTACTTTTACCAGAACCAGATACACCCGTTACCGCTACAAACGTACCAAGCGGGAATGACATTTTCGCGTTCTTTAAGTTATTCTCCTTTGCACCGACAATTTCCACTTTTCGTCCGTCACCTTTACGTCTTTCAAGTGGAACTGGAATAAACTCTTTACCGCTTAAATACTTCCCTGTTAGCGAATTCTCATCTTGCATCACTTCAGCTGGTGTACCTGCTGATACGACTTGTCCACCGTGAATACCTGCGCCAGGCCCGATATCAAGTAAATAATCAGCTGCCATCATCGTATCTTCATCATGCTCAACAACAATTAACGTATTACCTAAATCACGCATTTCTTGCAATGTACGAATCAGACGATCGTTATCGCGCTGATGCAAACCGATAGAAGGCTCATCAAGAATGTAAAGTACGCCAGTAAGACGAGAACCAATTTGCGTTGCTAAACGAATACGTTGCGCCTCACCACCTGATAAAGTTCCTGCGGCACGACTTAACGTTAAATAATCTAAACCGACGTTCACTAAGAACCCAACGCGCTCCTGAATTTCTCTTAAAATTAAATGAGCAATTTTTTGTTGTTTCTCTGTTAGCTCCACACTTGAGAAGAATTCCTGTACTTCTTGAACAGAATATTTCGTTACATCAGCAATCGTTTTTCCACCAACGAAAACAGCTAAACTCTCAGGTTTTAAACGTCCACCTTTACACTTCGGACAAGCTTGTTCTGCCATATACTTTTCCATTTGCTCACGGATGTAATCAGAACTCGTTTCGCGATAACGACGTTCAATATTTGGAATAACACCTTCAAATAAAATCTCATTTTCCTTTACTTGACCAAATTCATTTACATAGCGGAAATAAACTTTCTCTTCACCGCTTCCGTACAACACTTTATCAAATAAATCTTTCGGTATATCTTTCACAGGCACATCCATATCAACGCCGTAGTGATTACATACAGATTGTAAAAGCTGTGGGTAATATTGTGAACTTGTCGGTTCCCAAGGCGCAATCGCATGTTCATTTAATGATAAATCCCAGTTCGGAATAACAAGTTCTAAATCTACCTCTAGCTTTGAGCCAAGTCCATCACAAGAAGGACATGCACCGAACGGACTATTGAATGAGAACATACGCGGCTCTAATTCTCCGATTGAAAAACCACAATGCGGACAAGCATGATGCTCACTAAATAGAAGTTCCTCTTCTCCCATAACATCGATTAACACTCGTCCCCCGCCAAGCTTTAATGCACTTTCAAGTGAATCCGCAAGACGGCTTGCGATTCCTTCTTTTACAACAATACGGTCTATTACAACTTCAATGGAATGCTTCTTATTTTTATCTAACGCAATATCTTCAGACACATCAAGCATTTCACCATCAACACGTACACGAACATATCCTTGCTTCTTAATATCTTCAAGCACTTTCACATGTGCACCTTTACGGCCAGAAACGATAGGAGCTAACACTTGTAATTTCGTACGTTCAGGATATTCAAGGACGCGGTCTACCATCTGCTCTACTGTTTGTGATGTAATTTCAATGCCATGATTTGGACAAATTGGCGTACCAATTCGCGCAAATAATAAACGTAAATAATCATAGATCTCCGTTACCGTTCCAACAGTTGAACGCGGATTACGACTCGTCGTTTTTTGATCGATTGAAATTGCTGGTGACAATCCTTCAATCGTATCTACATCCGGTTTATCCATTTGTCCTAAAAACTGGCGTGCATACGCAGATAACGATTCTACGTATCTGCGCTGCCCTTCTGCATAAATTGTATCAAATGCTAATGATGATTTCCCCGAACCAGACAATCCTGTTACAACGACAAGCTGATTTCTCGGAATGGTTACATCAATATTTTTTAAGTTATGTGCTCTAGCACCTTTTACAACGATAAAATCCTTGCTCTTACTCACTCTTTTCACCCTTCCGCTTTTAATTCTAATAGTAAATCTCTTAATTCAGCTGCACGCTCGAAGTCTAACGCTTTTGCTGCTTCTTTCATTTCTGCTTCCATCTTCGCAATTGTCTTTTCACGCTCTTTTTTCGTCATCTTCTTAGCTGGCGTTGCTTCATACGTTTCTGTTTCTTCAGCAGCTGTCGTTGCACGAATTACATCACGCACACCTTTTTGAATCGTTTTCGGCGTAATACCATGCTCTTTATTGTAAGCCTCTTGTATACTACGACGACGCTGTGTTTCTTCAATCGCAATTCCCATCGATCTCGTTATACGATCTGCGTACATAATAACGCGGCCGTTTTCATTACGTGCTGCACGGCCAATTGTTTGAATTAATGAACGTTCTGAACGTAAGAACCCTTCCTTATCCGCATCTAATATCGCTACAAGCGATACTTCTGGAATATCTAACCCTTCTCGCAATAAGTTAATACCAACAAGAACATCAAACTTACCAAGACGAAGATCCCGAATAATTTCAATACGTTCTAATGTTTTCACCTCAGAATGCAGGTAATTCACCTTAATCCCTACATCTTTTAAGTAGTCTGTTAAATCCTCTGACATCTTCTTCGTTAAAGTTGTAATTAATACACGTTCATTTTTTGCAATGCGATCTTGAATCTCTCCTAATAAATCGTCAATCTGCCCTTCAATTGGTCGTATATCAATTGGCGGATCTAAAAGCCCTGTTGGACGAATAATTTGTTCTATTACTTCTGGCGACTGCTCTAATTCGTACGGTCCCGGTGTTGCTGAAACGTAAATAACTTGATTCGTTTTCTCTTCAAACTCATCAAATGTGAGCGGTCTATTATCTAAAGCTGATGGCAGACGGAATCCATGATCCACAAGCACTTGCTTACGCGCTTGGTCCCCGTTATACATCGCTCTTACTTGCGGCACTGATACGTGCGACTCATCCATAACGATTAAGAAATCTTCCGGGAAATAGTCTAATAACGTATACGGCGTTGCCCCCGCTGGACGGAGTGTTAAATGACGGGAATAGTTTTCAATACCTGAACAAAAGCCCATCTCGCGCATCATTTCTAAATCATAACGTGTACGCTGCTCTATACGCTGCGCTTCTAACAACTTGCCGTTATCATTTAATTCCTTTAAACGCTCTTCTAATTCTTTTTCGATATTTTCAATAGCGACCTTCATTTTTTCTTCACGTGTAACGAAGTGAGATGCTGGGAAGATTGCTACATGATCACGCTCTGCTAATACTTCCCCTGTTAACGCATTCACTTCGCGAATACGGTCAATTTCATCACCAAAAAACTCAATTCGAATACAATGCTCGTCAAGTGATGCCGGGAAGATTTCAACTACATCTCCGCGCACGCGGAATGTACCACGCTTGAAATCAATATCATTACGTCCATACTGCACATCAACAAGTTCACGAAGCAATTGATTGCGATCCTTTTCCATACCAACTCGAAGTGAAACAACTAACTCGCGGTATTCTTCTGGAGAACCTAAACCATATATACACGAAACACTCGCAACAATAATTACATCATCCCGTTCAAATAATGCAGACGTTGCCGAGTGACGCAATTTATCAATTTCATCATTAATCTGTGCGTCTTTTTCAATAAACGTATCTGTTTGCGGCACATACGCTTCTGGTTGATAATAATCATAATAACTAACAAAATATTCAACTGCATTATTCGGGAAAAAGTCTTTCAACTCACTATATAACTGTCCTGCTAACGTTTTATTGTGAGCCATAACAAGCGTTGGCTTTTGCACTTCTTTAATGACATTTGAAATCGTAAATGTCTTACCCGTTCCTGTTGCTCCAAGCAACACTTGCTTTTTCTTTCCACTATTAATTCCCTCTACAAGCTTCTCTATAGCTACCGGCTGATCACCTTGTGGGGAATACGCTGAGATAATTTCAAATTGACGTTCCAAGTAAAATCCGACCTCCTCATAAAAATCTGTATTATTATTTTACCACGAATACTCATAAAAAACCTAAAAAAACGAACAGATATTCGGTAAAGTTTTCGACAATATATATAGAAAAAGGAAGGAGAGTGCACCTCCTTCCTTATGAAATCTTCTTACGCATGAACAAACAGTAAGCACCACACCGATTAAGATTCCACTTCATTTAAAATCAACTCTTTTTCCTACTGTCATCCTCTCCTACACAAACTGTTGGTATACTAAAAAAGCTAATTCCCCCTACGAAATTAGCTTCTTTTTCCCTTTCTCCTTCTTCGGAAAAATCACATATGAAAATGAAATAACTGCATCCACTAAAAGTATAATCGCCCAAACTTGGCTAACCCGACTCGCTGCTTTATTTAAAACAATTCCCGTTTCTAACCAATTACGCCATTGTTCAACCGGGGCAAGACCGTACAGAAAGAAAAAGAAAATATGCACAACAACAAACAAACTAAGGTGCAATACCCAATTTTTTATTTCCTGCTTCGCATAAGCCATACCTGTTAATTCTACCTGTCCTTCTATAATAGGCGCCGGCTCATTCCGCCATTTCGCAACTAGCTTTTGCGCAAATATATCAAGCTTCTTCAAATCCTTTTTCCCGTAAAAGACTGCATACAATAAAATGATTACAGTAATGATTTGAAAGTTAGAGAACTTTCCTGTTTGATAGTAATCCACTACTCCTAAAGTTAAAATAAACACTTCATTTATGAGTAGTACAATCCCCATAATAAAACTCGCCTTTTTCAAACGAAATCCGTAACGGAGTAAAAAGAAACCGATAGCCGATAACCAAAATACAATCTCTGCCCCAATTAAAAAATACCAACGATATTCTGCGAGCATACTCATTTATCCTTCTCCTTTTCATCATAAATACGACAAGCTTCATCCATATATAGTAAAAGTTCTTCTTCGATTGGATACATGCTCATTTTCTGTGAAGCTTCTTTCGATTTTCTAACTTCCCATAACTTATCTAAAAACGCTTCGTCACCATTAGCCATCTCTAAACACTTCTGCATTAATTTCTTCGTCGCTTCTTGTACCTCATCACTAGCGGCTTCTTTACCTTCTTTCATAAAAGTACGTAATTGCTTTAATAAATCTACCCATTCTAAAACATTCGGATCTTCTTCACTCATATTTGGCAAATTCTGAAGCAATTTTTGTTCTTCCTTTGAAAACACTTCATTTTGGAATATTTCACGTATACGAGGCGACTGTTTCGAAAGCTGAATTAATTCAAACATAACTTTCCAATCGAGCTCTCCCTCTACATCTACCGAATAAACAACCGCTTGTAAAACACGCTCCATTCGATTAAATTTCTTTTGTTCTTCCTGCACAAATCGAAGTTGTTTTTCAAGAGAATTCTTTAAATCCAACTCACCTTTTACTAACATATTCGCAGTTTCTTTTAACGAAAATCCCATTTCCTTTAAAAATAAAATTTGTTGGAGACGTATTACGTCAGCTTCACTATATAAACGATGGCCCCCTTCTGTTTTCCCGCTCGGCTTTAATAAATCTATTTGATCATAATAACGTAATGTACGTACTGTTACCCCTGTTTCTTTCGTCAATTGTTGTATTGAAATCACTACCATCACCTCTTCCCCTTCATTATAAAAGATGACGTTACGTCACTTTCAAGCCTTTTGTAAAAAAAATACAAAAAGCTGTTTATACTCTTTGTATAAACAGCTTTTACGGAAATAACCCCTTGTGTACAGCACGACCACAACATAAAATAAGCGCGCCAACAACAACGCTCGTTGCGGTTTTATGATAATGAGCTAATAGTAATAAATAATACGATAAACCTACAGTACCAATCATAATACAAATGCTTGGCACTGGATTACGAGAAAAATTTTGCATTCCCCAAAGAAGCGCAAATATAACTGTAGCGACACATAATACCGGTAATCCCATCCCAGTTCCCCTTTTTCTATCTATTCCTTGTTGCGAAAATACTCATCGATGCCATACTTATACACGATCAGCCTCTTTACTATTTCTATATCTCCATTTCGGCCAATAGTTCACAAAGAAATAAACAAACTGCCCTAGTACAAATAACACAAACGGCATACCAGCACTTCCGTAAACAATTAAATTGTACAAACTCCATATGGCTAAACTAATCGCTAAAAACAACCCTAAATATTTAAACGCTTTATCTGACTGAAATCTCTCAAACTCATCCTGCATTTTTCTCTCCCCTTACTCCAGCGTAAATATTTCTTCCACCTTCACTCCAAAATATTTGGCGATTTTTAAGGATAACTCTAGACTCGGATTGTAATGATGGTTTTCAATCGCCACGATTGTCTGCCGTGTCACTTGCATCGCCTTTGCCATTTCAACTTGTGTTATATGATGTTGCTTTCTTAATTCTTTAATTTTATTTTTCACACCCATAGGCTCCACCTTCAAAAGTAAAGATATCTTTACTTTAATTATAAATATTTTCCAGATACAAGTAAAGATATCTTTACAAATTTTAGAAAAACATTTCACTGAACATCTTTTCTAACAAAGTACAGGGGGAATTAAATTTATATCAGCGATTTTCCAAATATATCGACTTACCGACAAATACCGACATTCGTAGCAAGATAAGCATAAGAAAAAGCTGTCCCAAATACCTTGGGAACAGCTTTCTCCTCTACTACATAAACCCTAACACATATACAAGAACGTATCCAAGAACCGATAAGCAAACCGAGCCGATCAGCCCTGCGACGAATGCTTTGCTCCCTAACTTCCGGAACGTTTTAAACTCTACATTTAAACCAAGCCCCGCCATCGCCATTGCGATAAGCATATAAGCGATGACTACAATATATCCCGCAACAACTTCTGGAATCACGCCCAGCGAATGCACCGCACTCATCGCTAAAAATCCGAAAATGAACCACGGAATTGGAAGGTCTCGCCACGATTTCTTTTCTTTGCTACCTTCACTCTTACCAAACCATAACCCAATTAAAATCGCTACTGGTACAAGCATTGCAACGCGCGTTAACTTCACGATAACTGCGATGTCTACAGCCGTGCTTCCTCCTGGCGCCGCAGCTGCGATGACATGAGCGATTTCATGCAGCGTGGCCCCTGAGAATACACCGTAACCGTATGGAGATAGGCCAAGTACTGGATATAATAACGTATAAATAAGCGTAAATATCGTACCTAAAATTGCAATGATTGCAGCCCCAACTGCCGTTTCATCATCTTTTGCTTTCACTTGCGGCGCAATTGCCACGACCGCTGCCGCGCCGCAAATTGCTGTCCCGCATGCTGTTAAAATCCCAAGTTTCTTTTCTACTTTAAATACTTTCGTTAGTCCATATACAACGAAAATCGTAAATGTAATAACAACCGCAGCGATAACCAATACTTTCGGTCCCGCCTTCGCAATATCAACAAGATTTAATCGCATTCCAAGTAAGATGATCCCGAAGCGAAGTAATTTCTTACTCGCGAAATTCGTTCCTGCAATCGCATCATGAGGAACTCCAATTGCCGCACGCCAAACCATCCCAATTAGAATAGCAATTACTAATTGTCCCATAATATTTAAAAATGGAAGCTCCGCTAAATATTTCGCCACAATTGCGATTAATAATGTAATCCCAATCCCTTGCGAAAATCCAAAACGCTTCTTCTTTTGTATAACAAGTGTTTGTTCCACTTTGAACCACCCCAATAATCGTATTGGAACATGCATGTTCTTTCTACTTACATTATAAGAGAGTTTCTATAATAAGTTTAATACCAATACCAAATCTCTATCATCAGAAATACTTATGATAAAATGATAGAAAAAGAAAGGAGCAGATGATATGAACGTAGACATTTTAAAAATTTTTGTTACGGTTGTTGAACAGAAACACTTCTCTCGTGCAGCGGAATTATTAAACCTTTCACAGCCTGGCGTAAGTATGCACATTCGCAACTTAGAAAACGAATTTGGAACTACACTCATTCAGCGATCCCCGAAGCACGTTCAAGTGACCGAGGCCGGAAATATCTTATATATACACGCAAAGCAAATGCTCTCTCTTTACGAAGATGCCAAACAAGAAATTAACGAGCTACATAACGTTGTAACAGGAACGCTTCGCATTGGTGCTAGTTTTACAATCGGCGAATACTTACTTCCAAAAATACTAGCTAACTATGCGAATGAAAATCCGCATGTCGAAGTCCATACTTTTATCTCCAATACAGAAGACGTCTTGCAAAGTCTTCGATCTAATCAAATTGATATCGGCTTAGTGGAAGGACAAGTCGTATACGCCGACGTTGACGTTGAAACATTTATGCAAGATGAAATGAAGCTCGTCGTTCCGCCAAATCATCCACTGCTCCGCACAAATGAAATAAATGAAAGGACACTCCAAGACCAAGTATGGGTATTAAGAGAAAGTGGTTCTGGAACACGTGCTTATAGCGATCGCTTTATTCATCAACACCATTTAAAAATGAAACGATTCTTTACATTTAGTAGTATCCAAAGTGTAAAGGAAGCAGTTAGTGCCGGGCTTGGCATTGCTATACTTTCTGATTGGACTGTACGGAAAGAGCTACTGGCAAAAGAACTATTCCACGTCGAAGTTCCAAATGAACAACTTATCCGTCCATTCTCCATCGTGCGTGGCAAATATTTCATTCCATCTAAAGCTATTCAAGTGTTTTTAAATCATGTAGATTCTTTTGCGAAAAAACAGAGTTGACCCTCACATTAGTGTGAAGGTTTACAATACATGTAGAAGGAGTGAAACGTATTGCGAATCGGGGAGTTATCAAAAGAAACTAGCGTTAGCGAAAGATCACTAAGACATTACGAAGAAAAGGGATTACTCCCTTCGAAGCGCCTCGCAAATGGCTATCGTGATTTTGACGAAAGTGCCATCGAAAAAGTGGAGCTTATTCAAATGTACTTACAAATTGGCTTAAATTTAGAAGAGACGGCAAGGATGCTGCGCTGCCTTGAAATTGAACCGCACTTATACGACAATCCGTGCAGCAGCATCCTTACGCTTTATGAAGATAAACTTAATGAAGTAACAAAGCAAATCTCATTGCTTTCCAATATTCAAACGAATTTGCAAAAACACGTTTCACTCCTAAAAAAAGCAAAAGAAAAGGAATGATTACATGTTTGTTATACACGGCAGTTCAAGACAAAATGGAAATACGGAAGCTTTAACACATATGATGATTGATGGAATTGAAACAGAACAAATTTATTTACGTGATCACACAGTCTATCCTATTACAGATCAGCGTCATGATGCAGGAGGATTCCAACCTGTAGATGATGACTACGAGCAGTTAACCAAGCGCATGTTAGAGCACAACACAATTATCTTTGCTACCCCATTATATTGGTACGGGATGAGTGGTCATATGAAAAACTTCATCGATCGCTGGTCACAAAGCTTGCGTGATACATCCCTTCATTTCAAAGAAAAAATGAAAGGCAAAAAAATGTACGTTGTTATCGTTGGCGGCGATAATCCGAAACTAAAAGCATTACCACTTATCTCCCAGTTCCAATACATCTTTGATTTTGTTGGTTCATCATTTGAAGGTTATATTATTGGAGATGCGAATGGATTAGATGAAATCCAAAATGATGCTGAGGCGCTAGCGAAGGCACAAATTTATAATAACGAATTCAAAAATCACAAGCTGAAATAAGTTTGACAAACTATTTAGACTTAGCAACACAAGAAGAATTAGAAAGCATGTTACAAGAATATCCTGGCACTATACTTTTTATTAGCCATGACCGCGCCTTTATTCGCTCTGTTGCAGACCATATTATACAAGTAGATGAGAGTGAACCAAGAATCTTCCACGGTAATTACGAGCAATACACCAAGAGAACAACCGAGGATTCTGTAAACGTTACTGAACAAGAATTGTTACGATTACAAACAAAATTAACAGAAATCATCGGCCGAATTTCCATACCAAATCATCACGATGACATTAAATCTCTCGAACAAGAATATGAAACATTATTAATTGAAATCCGGAAATGTAAAGAAGCACTCTAATGTCTTCCCTATATATCGACGAGACCTTCCGCATTTCCCAAGAAATATTGAAACTTCGACATAGAATAGCATCAATAACAGTAAAAAGCCGTGCATCAGCACGGCTTTTTACTTTAAATACGGACAGCAGTCCCGCTCACCGCAACCATTAGCATCCCTTCGCGAACTACTTCGTAATCCACGTCGATACCAACAATTGCATTCGCATTTTTTTGTCTTGCGAAAGTTTTCATCTCTTCCATTGCAATGTCGCGCGCTTCTTTTAATTTACTTTCATAAGCACCTGCACGACCGCCGACAACGTCACGGACAGAGGCGAAAAGGTCACGAACGATATTCGCGCCCATAATCGCTTCTCCATTGACGATATCGATATACTCAATAATTTCTTTTCCTTGAATTGTAGACGTTGTTGTTACAATCATGCTTCATAGCCTCCCATATAAGATTTTCACTTACTTATGGTGCACTAATTCAGTACAAATTATATTTACGAACTAAACTGAGCTTCGTATAACCTACTGTATCCCCCGCCTTGTTCAATTAATTCATCATGTGAACCTTGTTCTGCAATCCCATCTTTATTTACAACGACGATGCGATCTGCATTTTTAATCGTTGCAAGTCTGTGAGCGATAACTAACGTTGTACGGCCAACAGATAGTTCAGCAAGTGATTTTTGAATCGCAAGTTCCGTCTCTGTATCTAATGCGGAAGTCGCTTCATCTAATATTAAAATTGGCGGGTTTTTCAAGAACATACGAGCAATTGCTAGACGCTGCTTCTGTCCACCTGAAAGTTTCACACCGCGCTCACCAATAACAGTATCTAAACCTTCTGGTTGTGAGTAAATTAAGTCTTCTAACTGCGCACGTTTTACCGCCTGCCAAATTTCAGCCTCTGACGCCTTTAAATTTCCGTAAGCAATATTTTCACGAATCGTTCCAGAGAATAAGAACACGTCTTGCTGCACAATTCCAATTTGCTTACGAAGTGAAGATAACGTCATGTCTTTCGTATCAATACCATCAATTTGAATGGATCCAGATGATTGCTCATAAAAACGTGGTAATAAGCTACATAACGTCGTTTTTCCAGCTCCAGATGGTCCAACGAACGCAACTGTTTCACCTGCATGTATTTTCAAACTAATATCATTTAAAATCGGCTCTTTATTTTCATATCCGAACGTAATGTTGTTATATTGAATATCACCGTGTACATGTTTCACTTCCATCGCATCTTTAGAGTCTACAATATCTGGCTCTGTTTCAAGAAGCTCTACATACCTTTTAAAACCGGCGATCCCTTTCGGATAACTTTCGATTACCGCATTAATTTTTTCAATTGGGCGGAAGAAAATATTCGTTAATAGAACGAATCCGATAAATCCACCGTACGTTAATTCACCTTGCAGAACAAACCATGTACCGCATATTAAGACGAAGAGCGTTACGAGACGCATGAGCATATAACTAATCGATGAATTTAACGCCATAATTTTATACGCCATTAATTTCGTTGTACGGAAACGAGCGTTGTTCACAGCAAATTGCTCTTTCTCAAACTTTTCATTTCCGAATGCTTGTACAACGCGAATACCACCAACGTTATTCTCAATACATGCATTGAAATCAGCAACGTCTGAGAATAAACGTCTAAACGTACCTGTCATTTTTTTGTTGAAGTAAAGTGCTAACCATAATAGGAATGGAATGACGAAGAACGTTAATAGCGCTAACTTCCAGTTGATCATCATCATAAATGAGAATGCTCCGACTAAAGTCATTACGGCGATAAATAAATCTTCTGGTCCATGGTGAGCAATTTCCCCAATTTCCATTAAATCGTTTGTAAGACGCGAAATTAAATGACCTGTTTTATTATTGTCAAAAAATCTGAATGATAGCTTTTGAATATGATCAAATAATTTCTGTCTCATATCTGTTTCAATGTTAACACCAAGCATATGTCCCCAATATGTAACGACATATTGTAAGCCTGCATTCAACATATACACTGCAAGTAAACCGAAACAAGCCCATAAAATAAGCGTCCAGTTTTGCCCTGGCAATAACTTATCAATAAATTGATTTACGATAAGCGGGAAGCCAAGTTCTAGTAATCCTGCGACGACTGCACAAGAAAAGTCGAGTATAAATAAACCTTTATACGGTTTATAGTAAGAAAAAAATTTACGTAGCATATCTTCCCTCCATTTTCCAAAATTAAAAAGACTCCCTAAATGATAACCATTATCAAATAATTATTCAAGTGATTCGACTATGAAACTAAAATAAGGTTTGCGATAGTTGTCGTTTTTGCCGGAAAGTCGATATATTTGAATAATCGCTGATATAATTTCAGTTGCGCTGATATATTTCAATAATCGCCGATATATCTCAAGTTGCGCTGATATATTCCGATAATCGCCGATATAAATTTCATGTACTATAACTACCGCCCATCTTACACAAAAAAGGCATCACCACAAGGTGATACCTTTTCTTCTATTACATCGCTTCCGAATCCCATTCATGCTCCTGCTGAACAAACACAATACCCAATTCGTGATGTCCACCAGCGTATAATGCCGTTTGAGCAAGACGTAACTCTCCATTTGTATCTAATACTTCTAACTTACAAAATGCTCCTGTCGTCTTCGTTTGAAGCGCATCATAAAATTCCTCAGCGTTTCTTGGAATGACTCCATTTACTTTCGTAATCATTTCTCCAGGTAGCAAATTCAGCTCTGCTCCAATTGTATTTGGAATTGTATCTAGTACAACGAGTCCATCATTACGTGCAGCGAAGTACGCTGGTCTTGTTTCATCCGCAATTTTCTCTTGCATGGAAATTGTAAAACGTCCAAGCATTGCAACGCCCATTGCAATAATGGCAAGTACGTGCCACCAATAACTTGCGATTCCTAAAACAAGCACAAGTCCTGCTAATCCGTACACACGTCTTCCTGTAAATAATAAAGCTTCCGTCGGCTCATAACTTCTAATCCTTCTCATAAATCCAATTAAAAATGGAACGAGGAATAGAGAATATGTATGTGAACCGATTGAAACGACAGGCCACCATGAAATAAACTGCGTTACTGCTTCACCTGGTACAAGAATAAAAATAGGAACGATCCATAAACGCTTTGATTCGTGTAAACCAATCTTTAGTCCACGCTTCCCCTTCCTAATCTTCGGCGTCGAATATCCTACTGCATTTTTAGAAATCAGCAAGCCCTCTACAACGAGCATGATGCCTAGCAAAATAGCAAGGGATACGATTGTATTCTCTTCACCTTCTCCAAGCTGTAAGAAAGAAACTGGTAGCTTAGAAGATAATAGAACACATACAATCGCGATACTAAACGTATAAGCCGCTGATAAATATCGATACATAGCAGTTAATCCAAATAGTAACGTCCAAAGTAAAATGGCCCATAAGCTTGCTTTAGAAACAACAAGTCCAAGCCCAATTGTGATGATAGATACGATTAATCCGTATTTAACTCCCGCAAATAAGGACGTTCGCAGTTCAAACCAAATATCATAAACTTTAAAAGAAAAATCTTTTCGTTCTCGTAACATACGTAAGTATCCAACGAAGATACTACTTATTAAAAATACATAGACAGCAGGGTGTAAGAAAAAACGTCCAACTGCCCGCATTATTTCAAAAATCCATGCCTCCACGAACCCATTCACCACCATTTATATCATTCTTTCTTTTTATATTATCATAACTGGACAAACGTTTGTTTAACACAAAAAAATACAGGCAGCAAACCGCCTGTATTTCTTTTTATCCCACTTTAATGGGCAGTAAGACCCCCACCTCAAAATTCAGCGAAAACAAAGAATTTAGGTGGGGGGCGGGCTGCCCATAAAAGTCCGATTGGTGAGGGCTGATAATCAGTGGGGAATGAAGCCCTCCCCACTGATTAAAGTTTCACTTTATTTCGCCATTAATTTTAATGCTGACTGTAATTGTAGATCATTTTCTCCAGAACGGATTTTTTCAATAATTTTCGTTTGAATCGCCTCAGCTGTCTTTTTATCGAGCTGTCCTGTCGCTTCCATCTTATTCGCATTTTGGAATGCTTTCAGTGCTGATTCTGTCTCTTTACTAAAGTATCCATCTTCACGTCCTGGTACATATCCTAAACTCTTAAGCATTTCTTGGGCGTGTTTTACTTGTACATCATTTGCATTGTATGAAAGTGTCTTTTCAATTTGAATTGGTGTAGCATGATAATAATCTGGTTGTTTCACTTCTACAGTTGGCTTGATTCCTTTTTTATGAATCCAGTTTCCATCCGGTGTCAGCCATTTAAACATCGTTAATTTGATGTTACTGCCATCTTTAAATGGAACAGCTTGCTGAACAGTCCCTTTACCAAACGTTTTTTCACCAATTAAATCGTATCCTTCTCCCTCTTTTAGCGCACCCGCTAAAATCTCTGAAGCAGAAGCACTTCCGTTATCAATTAATACTGAAATTGGATATGGCTTTCTCTCTTTCAGTTCCGTAGAGAATTTCTTCTTCTCACCATTTCGCTCTTCTACTTGTAGCATCGGCTTTTTATCCGTCATAATTTCTCCTAGTATCTCTTCTACACTATTTAAGTAGCCACCAGGATTACCACGTACGTCAATAACTAAGCCTTTTATGTTTTTCTTCTCTAACTCTTTTAACTGATCCTTAAATTCTTTCGCTGTATTTTCAGCAAAAGAAGTAATTTGCATATAACCGATATCTTTTCCGCTCTCTTGTTTCACAGAGCTAAACACTGTGAAGATTGGAATTTTTTCACGCTTAATTTTAAATACAATCGGATCAGCCACTCCTGCACGCTTAATTTCAATCGCAACAGTCGTTCCTTTTTTACCACGAATCTTTAATACCGCTTCTTCACGTGATAAATCTTTCACACTATTTCCATCTACAGATAAAATTTGGTCATTCGGTTTAATTCCAATCTTTTCTGCCGGTGAGCCTTTAATTGGAGATACGATAATAAGCTTACCATCCGTCTTGTTCACCTCAGCCCCAATCCCCTCTAGCTCAGGATCAAGCGATTCACTAAACTGTTTAGCCGTTTCTTTATCCATATACGTGGAATAAGGGTCCTTCAGCGTAGACAACATGCCTTGTATTGCACCTTCGACTAATTTTTCATCTTTCACGTCTTCCACATAACGTGAATCAATTAGTGCATACGCCTCATTAATTTTTGCCAAATTCCCTTGCGCAGTGCTAGCGTTTCCACTCGAAATTGTTTGCGTTACTTCTGCTGGGTTAACCCCAAATAAAGACATACCTGCAAACATTCCGCCAGCACCAATTAAAAATGCAACAACCATTCCAATAATTGCAACTCTACGTTTCAATGCGGAATTCCCCTTTCCAAAACACACAGGTGGTGTAGCAAAAGGCATCACACAGTGTGTGATGCCTTTACCTATTTCTACTATATGATAAGCTTGTACGAATTATGTTTGCAACTTTTTATACTTTTAAGAAGCGACGAATTGACATTACACTTCCCCACATACCGATTAAAGCCCCGATTAACACTAGTAAACCAGCTAATTGGAATACGAATGGGCTGTATGGTAGAAGTTCGAAAATTGTTCCGCCAAGTTTTTCGTTAAACACACCTTGCAACGAATTATACGTAACTAGAATTAAGCCAATTGGAATAATTGATCCTAATACTCCTAGGAATAATCCCTCTAATAAGAACGGCCAACGAATAAACCAGTTTGTTGCACCTACAAGTTTCATAATTTCGATTTCTGTACTACGAGCATAAATTGTAATTTTAATTGTATTAGAGATTAAGAACATCGCTGTGAATAAAAGACCAGCAATTAACACAATCCCGATGTTACGACCAGTTTTTACAGTATCAAATAATCGTTCAACTTGTCCTTTTCCGTACTGAACATTACTTACAAACTGCATTTTTTCAATCTTTTTCGCAATTGTCGCTGTATCTGTTGGTTCTTTCGCTTTTACGACGAATACGTTTTTCAGTGGGTTATCTTGTTCAAATAACTCAAATGTCTTTCCGCTATCGCCTAAGCTTTTAATTAAACGTTTTAACTCTTCTTCTTTAGAAGAATATTTAATAGATTCTACTTTTGCAATCTTACTCATATCATCTTCTAATTTCTTTTGATCAGCTTCTTTTGCTGCTGGATCAATGTGTACACGAATCTCTACATCTTGCTCTACTTTCGTCGCAAAATGGTTCATATTCATAATCGCTGTTAAAAAGACACCTACAAGTAATAATGTAACTGTTACTGCACTAACAGAAGCAAACGTCATCCATCCGTTACGTGATAGATTCTTTACACCTTCTCGCAAATGTCGACTAAGGGTCTTAGCCTTCATATCCGTATCCTCCCTCAATCTCATCTCGAACAATTTTTCCGCCTTCAATCGCGATTACACGATGACGGATTGTATTTACGATATCTGCGTTATGTGTCGCCATAACAATCGTTGTACCACGCTCATTAATACGCGTGAAAATCTTCATAATATCAAGAGCTGTTTCAATATCTAAGTTACCTGTTGGCTCATCGGCAATTACAACCTTTGGTCTATTAACAATTGCTCTCGCAATCGCAACACGTTGCTGCTCTCCGCCTGAAAGTTCGCCTGGAAGTGCGTCTGCACGATCTTCAAGACCTACAAGACCTAACACTTCTGTTACACGCTCACGAATTGCATCTGGCTCTTCCTCAATTACTTCTAAGGCAAACGCAACATTCTCATATACCGTTAATTTAGGTAGTAATTTAAAGTCTTGGAAAATCACGCCTAATTGACGACGGAAATATGGAACGTCTCTTTCTGCTAATGACTCGATAGTAAGTCCATTTACATTAATAGATCCTGTAGATGGTTTCTCTTCACGATACATCATTTTAATAAATGTAGATTTCCCGGCTCCACTCGGTCCAACTACGTATACAAACTCGCCTTGTTTAATGTTAACTGTGAGACCAGCAATGGCTTTCATACCATTCGGGTACTCCTTATAAACATTCGTCATTTTTATCATTATTTATCACCCAATACTTAATGATTTTTTTCGAAATACTTTTCTGTACATTTGAAAATAAAAGCTAAACCTTTATTCTCTTTTAAACCACTCTTGTTGAAGGTAGTCTACTTATACTCTTTTTCTAAGCAATACTACTCTATGTAATATATTTCAGCAAAATTCTACAAACCTCATTGTAACATCAAACGGTTTCCAGTTTGGATACATTTTTGTTACAGTTATGTTACATTCCAAAAAAAGGAAACGAGTTGATTATATGAATCAACTCGTCCATTTTACCCCTTTTTATTTATGTTCAGCTAACCATTCAGCTACTTTTTTCGCATCTTCACCTTGAATAAGTCCTGGTGACATTGAACCGCGACCTTTTTTAATAATTTCTTCAATATCTGCAGCGTCGTACTTCCCGCCTACTTTTCTTAAATCAGGTCCAGTTGCTCCTGATAAATCTGTTGCATGACACCCAGCACAACTTCTTTGGAAAATTTGTTCTGCACTGTCTGTACTTGCAGACTGGTTCGAAGACTTACTCTCTTCTTTATTTCCACACGCTCCTAAAGCAAAAACGACTGATGTTCCTAGCGCAATAGCCAACAATTTCTTTTTCACTTCTATCGCTCCCCATTGTTGATATTCTTTTCATTCCTAACACACTCATTTTCATTATAAGCATTATCTTTATATAGAAAAACTAAGGTATATTTCATATTCTTCAAAAATACAGTGGGAACCCCAATGATATAAAGCTTTTATAAGTTGTTTCAATTCTGTGAACAACGTAAAAACTTCTATAAAGGATCCTTTTTGAACAGGAATTTAGAAAAATTCTGCAGAAAGCCTTACTCTATTGCCAATCTGTTTTACTATTTTCTACTTTTTACAAAACAATATACAACATTGTATGCTACATATAATCCCATCAAAAAGAGAAGTTGTCGTTTCCAACTTCTCTTCCTCTGTACTTCATCCATATAAATAAAATAGCACTCTTTATGTCCTCTATATCCTCAGCATGCGCCAACAATTTTGTTGGCTTTTTTTCACTTAGCTTATTAGATGCGAGAACGTAAGTAAGCATCAATAAACGGATCAATTTCTCCATCCATAACTGCTTGCACATTACCGACCTCTGTATTTGTACGGTGGTCTTTCACAAGAGAATATGGGTGGAATACGTAAGAACGGATTTGGCTACCCCATCCGATTTCTTTTTGCTCTCCGCGAATTTCATCTAACTCCGCTTGTTGTTCTTCTAATTTCTTTTGATATAATTTCGCTTTTAACATCTTCATCGCATGCTCACGGTTTTTAATTTGAGAACGCTCTGACTGACACGTTACAACCGTATTTGTCGGTGTATGCGTAATACGAACTGCTGAATCTGTCGTATTAACGTGCTGTCCACCCGCTCCACTTGCACGATACGTATCAATTTTCAAGTCTTCTGTACGCACTTCAATTTCAACTTCATCATTGAACTCAGGTACAACTTCACAAGATACGAACGATGTATGACGACGGCCTGAAGAATCGAATGGAGAAATACGTACAAGACGATGTACACCTTTCTCTGCCTTTAAGTAACCGTAAGCGTTATGACCTTTAATTAATAAAGTAACACTCTTAATACCAGCTTCATCACCTGGTAAGTAGTCAACCGTTTCTACTTTAAATCCACGTTTTTCAGCCCAACGTGTGTACATACGTAGTAACATAGAGCCCCAGTCTTGTGACTCTGTTCCACCAGCACCTGGGTGTAATTCTAAAATGGCGTTATTTTTATCATAAGGATCGCTAAGTAGTAACTGCAGCTCATACTCATTCATTTCTTGAATTAAGCCTTTTACTTCTGATTCAAGCTCCTCATGTAAATCTTCATCATACTCTTCTTTTAAAAGCTCATGTGTAATTTCTAGATTTTCGAATGTCTCATCTAGCTGACGGAACTTTCCAACCATATCTTTCAGTGCATTTGCTTCGTTAATTACAGCTTGTGCGCCTTGTTGGTCATCCCAAAATCCTGCGCCCATCATTTTCTCTTCTAATTCTGCAATTTGTTTCTCCTTAGTAGGGAGGTCAAAGAGACCCCCTAAAAGCCGCTAATCTCTTAGCCATTTTCTCTAATTCCTGTCTAATTTCTACTAATTCCATTTCCTTCACCTCTATGTAATTGCTGTTACTTTCGTATGAAAACAAGGGAAACTCTCTCCACTTATGACGGAGAGAGTTTAATCCTTCTTAATTATACATTTTTGATGTAAAAGTTTGCAAAGCAGCCTGGGCTACCGCCATATATTACTTCCCAATGCCACAGCAATTTTTATATTTTTTACCGCTACCACATTTACATAAATCGTTGCGGCCCACTTGGTCACCTTTTACAACTGGTTTTTTCTTCGCCTCTTCGCCATCGCTAGATGGGTGAACAGCTTCACCTTGAACAACTTCTTGACGCTCTAAGTTTTGTTCAATCTCAGCTTTCATAATGTAACGAGAAATTTCCTCTTCAATAGAAGCAATCATTGATTCGAACATTGCGAATCCTTCCATTTGATACTCACGAAGTGGATCAATTTGACCGTAAGCACGTAAATGAATACCTTCACGAAGGTGATCCATCGCATCGATATGCTCTGTCCATTTCGTATCTACAACACGGAATACAACAACTTTTTCGAACTCACGCATTTGCTCTTCTGGCATAAGCTTTTCTTTGTCATTGTAACGCTCTATTAATTTCGCGATAATTGGCTCGCTCATTTCCTCTGGAGCAAGGCGACGTAATTCTTCTTCTTTCACATCTCCTTCTTGCAGAAGGTTTGTATTTAAGTAGTCAACAAGACCTTTAATGTTCCAATCTTCTTCAATTTCCTCTTGTGTATGAAGTGCAACCGCACGCTCTACTGTAGATTTCATCATACCTTCAATAATACCGCGTAAGTTCTCAGACTCCATTACCTCTTGACGCTGTTTGTAAATAACTTCACGTTGCTGACGAAGTACATCATCGTATTGTAGTAACTGCTTACGTGCATCATAGTTATTTCCTTCTACACGTTTTTGCGCAGATTCTACTGCACGAGAAACCATTTTACTTTCGATTGGCTGAGAATCATCCATACCAAGGCGATCCATCATCGCTTTCATATTATCAGAACCGAAGCGACGCATTAGTTCATCTTCCATTGATAAATAGAACTGCGTAACACCTGGGTCCCCTTGACGACCAGCACGACCACGTAACTGGTTATCAATACGACGACTTTCGTGACGCTCTGTACCGATAACGGCTAAACCAACGTTTTTCACATCGTCTCCAAGCTTAATATCTGTACCACGACCCGCCATGTTCGTCGCAATCGTTACAGCACCTTTAATACCTGCTTCTGCAATGATATCCGCTTCACGCGCATGGTTTTTCGCATTTAAGATGTTATGACGTACACCTTTACGCGTTAACATTTTTGAAATAAGTTCTGACGTTTCAATCGCCACTGTACCGACAAGAACTGGTTGTCCTTGCTTATGACGATTTACAATATCCTCAACAACAGCATTAAATTTACCTTCCATTGATTTGAAGATTAAATCTGCACGGTCATCACGAATAATCGGTTTGTTTGTTGGAATTACGATAACGTTCATATTGTAAATGTTACGGAATTCCTCTTCCTCTGTTTTCGCTGTACCAGTCATACCAGATAACTTTTCGTACATACGGAAGTAGTTCTGGAATGTAATTGTCGCAAGTGTCATACTTTCATTTTGAATTTCTACGCCTTCTTTTGCCTCGATAGCTTGGTGTAACCCTTCGCTATAACGACGACCTTTCATAAGACGACCAGTAAATTGGTCTACAATTACGATTTCGCCTTCTTGTACAACATAATCTGTATCACGATGCATAACAACGTGCGCACGAAGTGCCTGATTAATATGGTGAAGAAGCGCTACATGTTTTAAATCAAATAAGTTTTCAATATGGAAAGCTTTCTCCGCTTTCGTAATACCATCTTCTGTTAACATTACATTTTTCGTCTTCACATCAAATGAATAATCTTTTTCATTTTCTAACGTACGAACGAATGCATTTGCAAACATGTACAGCTCTGTTGATTTTTGAGCTTGTCCAGAAATAATAAGTGGCGTACGCGCTTCATCGACTAAAATAGAATCGACTTCATCGATAATAGCAAAGTGAAGAGGGCGTTGAACGCACTGCTCTTTATATAAAACCATGTTGTCACGTAAGTAATCGAATCCAAGCTCATTATTTGTGCTATACGTAATATCAGCAGCATAAGCCTCTTGTTTCTCTTCGCGTGACATACTGTTTAAATTAATTCCTACTGTTAATCCTAGGAACTCGTGAAGTTGTCCCATTTCGCTCGCATCACGTTGTGCTAGGTATTCATTGACTGTAACAACGTGAACACCTTTTCCTGTTAAAGCATTTAAATATACAGGTAATGTAGATGTTAACGTTTTACCTTCACCCGTTTTCATCTCAGAGATATTCCCTTCATGTAAGGCAATACCACCCATTAACTGTACACCATACGGACGCATTCCAAGAACACGAGTCGCAGCTTCACGAACAACCGCAAAAGCTTCAGGTAGTAGATCATCTACTGTTTCACCTTTTGTTAGACGTTCTTTAAATTCAAGCGTCTTCCCTTTTAATTGTTCATCAGTTAATGGCTTAATAGATGGCTCTAGTGCATCAATTTGCTCAACTGTCTTCTGCATACGTTTAATTTGGCGTTGATTTACATCAAACACCTTTTTTAAGATACCGATCATAGGAAATACGCTCCTCTTTTTATTAAAATAAAACTTCCGATTGTTTTTTCTTTTTCTCTATTACAATCAGTCGTTATAAAAATCAAATGTATGTTATGCCAATTTTTCTCCTAATTAAAAAAACTAAAATGTATATACCTAATGATAATTGTAACACTTGTCTTATAACTATGACAACAATCGGCCGAATGTCTCGTTCTAAATTAAGAAAACTTTTTTTCAGGAATCTATTTTCAGCAAAAAAAGCGCAGCCATTTCGGCTGCGCTTTTGAATTATTATTTAGTTTCGATTAAACCATATTTCCCATCTTTACGGCCATATACAACATTAGTTTCATTTGTATCAGCATTTGTGAAGACGAAGAAATTATGTCCTAGCATATCCATTTGTAGGATCGCTTCTTCAACGTCCATCGGTTTTAAATCGAATCGTTTTGTACGTACAAGCTCTAGTTCATCCTCTTCTACCTCATCCAGGACAGCTACTGCTTGTGGAAGGATAAAGTTCGTTTTCATAGAACCTTTCTCACGTAACTTACGATTTACTTTTGTTTTATGTTTACGAATTTGTCGCTCAAGTTTATCAACTACTAAATCGATAGCAGCGTACATATCGCTATTAGTTTCTTCTGCACGAAGTAATAAATCAGTAAATGGAATTGTTACCTCGACACGTTGCTTGTCAGAGTATACTTTTAAATTAACTTTAATCTCTGGGAATGTATCAAAATAACGCTCTAACTTACTTAGTTTTTTCTCTACATATTCCTTTAATGCTGGAGTTACTTCAATATTTTCACCACGAATGTTGAATTTCATAGATGAATTCCTCCTTTCAAGCCTATGTACTATAATTTCGACACCGGCTTAAAAACTCCTTCTAACTTTTTTAAAAAAATTAGTGGAATTGCGATTTTTTTATCGTTTTTTGTTGAAATGAAAAGATGCATCGTTTCTATCTTTATTTTATCCTATTAACATCGTGAATAACGAATATAACTGTGGACAATTCGTTACAGAAAAGAAACAACTTTTTGACAACTCCATTCATAACAAAAACCCCTTGCAAAAAAACAAGAGGTTCTACCATATATATATAACGTTGCCACAAACGCAGCTTTCTCTTCCCAAAAACAATATACCTACAGTTTTACAACATTAGCTGCTTGCGGTCCACGTGCTCCCTCTACAATATCAAACTCAACTTGTTGCCCTTCTTCTAATGACTTATATCCATCTTGTTGAATAGCAGAAAAATGAACAAACACATCATCACCATCTTCACGCTCAATAAACCCAAATCCCTTTTCTGCATTGAACCATTTTACTCTTCCTTGCATGTTCATTCCATTCCCTTCACTCTAAAAATCAGGGCATTTGCCCCATAATTTCACTATAACGAATGACAACTTACGAAGTCAAAGAAGACTTATCGTCTTTTTATTCTCCCTTTCGACAGTTACAGATCAACTTCTACAAAGCGTCAAACTAGAAACTTCGCTTGCTCCTTTATCATAGAAAAGACTTCCAATTTGTCTCACTGTAATTCCTGTCGTATATACATCATCAACAAGTAAAATATGTTGACCATGAAACATCTCTTCTCTCTGAAAATAAAAAGGATTACTTCCCGAAAGCCTTTCTTTACGCGACTTCTTACTTTGCTTTTCTGTTTCCTTCCTTCTTAATGATGAATAAAAATTTTTGACAGGCAAACAAGCTGCTAATAACTCTGCTTGATTAAAACCTCGTTCATATTCCCGTTCCCTACTAAGCGGAACAGCAATAACAGTTGAAACGTCCGTAAAATGCTTTTGAAATAGCTCCCGAAAAGATTGATAAAAAATACGAACTAACTCCGCATCACCTCGAAACTTAAACTGCGCTAGTATACCTTTCATGTCATCATTGTACACGTACAACGAACGATTTTTAAAAGGACGATATCCTTCCTCATTCCTCCATCTTATACAATCCATGCAAATGTCATTTTCTTTATATCGAGTAGGTAAGTCATCTAAAGGACGACCACAATCCATGCAAATTCCTCCTATAATATAGGAAAGTTTTTGCTCACATCTATCACATACATATTTTTTTAGGGACTTTACAAAGAAGGTGTACCAACTAACTGTTTCCACCATATACTCATCACAAAGTAAACAATGCATTAATCGATCAATCCTTGTTCTTTCGCATTTTTGTTCATACTTTGAATATGTTTTTTCGCACGTACCATTGCCTCTGTCTTACCGTAATGAAAATACATAACCTCACCATACGGCTCTTCAAAACTACGCCCCGCTCGCCCTGCAATTTGTACGAGCGCACTCTCTGAAAAAATTTCTTCTTCGGCTCCTAACACAGCCACTTGTAAGTTCTTCACAGTTACTCCTCTTTCTAAAATTGTCGTTGTAACTAATAACGGAATGTCTCCCTTTCTGAAAGATGCTACTTTTTCTTTTCTCATCGAGTCTTCTGCATGTACGCCATCGATTCTATTATCCAACCCTTTCAACAACTGACTTATTTCTTCTATATATCGCACATGAGGAACAAATAAAAAAATAGGATACTTTTTGTTTAAGTTCATTTTTAACCATTGTAGTAACACGCGAGGAATTTTTTTATGCTGGAGGCTTTTCTTCCAATTTCCGCACCAACTAAATAGAGGAACTGGTAACGGATGACGATGGTATCGCCCTGAGACAATGATACCTTTTTGTTTCCCCCTGATGAAATTGTGCTTCCACTTTTCATCAGGGGTTGCAGTTAAATAAATACGCGCTGCTTTCTCTTTCATCGCTTGTTGCACTGCATACTGTAACATTTGATCCGCATGATATGGGAAGGCATCAATCTCATCTACAATCATGACATGAAACGCTCTATAGTAACGTAACAGTTGGTGAGTCGTTGCAACGACTAACGCTGCATCTTTTTTATGATCTACACTCCCTCCGTATAAAGCAGCTACAGTTATACTTGGAAACACTTCTTGTAATCTCGGCGCTAATTCCAGTACAACGTCCGTCCTTGGCGTTGCGATACAAACTCTTTCTCCTTTTTGGAGCGCCTCTTCTATACCGTAAAATAACATTTCTGTTTTTCCAGCCCCGCACACAGCCCAAATAAAAAAAGATTCTTTCTGCTTAATCGCTTCTATAACTCCTTGCGCCGCCAACTCCTGACCAATCGATAAAGCCCCATTCCACTGTAATGGATTTAGCTCCCTGTCTCCGTTTCTTTCATGAATCCCGCGAACAAGTACAGTACATTCGCTAACTCTCCCCATCGTGATACACTTCCGGCAATACGCGCATGCTTTACCGCACCTTTTACATAAAAATGATGCAAATAGCCGCTGCTTTATATTTCCGCAGCGCTGACATATATATTTAGAAGCCTTCTTTATTACACCTTGTACACATACGATCTCTCCCTTCTCTTTTAAATTACTTATTTCTCTCTGTAAATCTGAAGAGAGTTCTTCTAATAGCAACTGTTTTCCAGCAAGCATTAACGTCACCTCCAGCATTACTATAAACCTTTCTTATAATCTCGTAAAAACGCAAAAAAGCCGATAACCTACTTATAAAATAGTAAGCTATCGACTTTATACACATGTTTTATTCGATTATAAATCCTAGAATCTACCGTATCCTAAGAAATGTTTTTGGTTGTAGCTACTGCTTAAGCTAGAGTAAGCAATCCCTTTGTCACCAGCATGAATCATTTGGCCATTGCCAACGTAAATACCAATGTGAGATGGACCTGGTTTATAAGTACCTTGGAAGAATACTAAATCTCCAGGTTGTGGGCTACTTACTTTAGAAACTGAATTCCAGTAACCTGCAACGTCTTGACGACCTACACCGAATACGTAAGAAATGAATCCACTACAGTCAAAACCACCGTTTGATGGAGATGCACTTCCCCAAACATATGGTAAACCTAAGTATTGTTGCGCTTTACCAATTACGCCAGGAGCTGGAGCTGGGCCTGGTGTCGGTTCTGGTTTTTTATCTTCTTTTTTAGGTGCTTCTTTTTTAGGCTCTTCCTTTTTAGGTTCTTCTTTTTGAGCTTGTCCACCGTTGTTTGCTGGTGCCGCTGGCTGAGCAGGTGCCGCTTGTGCTGGTTGAGCTTGCGCATCTTTAGCAGCTTGCTCTGCTTGTTTTTGAGCAGCAGCTTCTTGTGCAGCTTTTTCTTGCGCTTCTTGTTCAGCAATACGTTGTAATTGTAATGCTTGTTTTTCAAGATCTTTCAATTGACTTTCCGTACTTGTCATTGAAGTTACAACTGTATCCATTTTACCGCTTAAATCGTTTACTGCCGCTGCTTTTTTCTCTTTTTCAGCGTCAAGTTCTTTCTTAGCAGTTTCAATTTGAGCTTGTGCTTCTTTTAATTCTTTTTGCTTTGTTTTTACCGTTTCAACATCTTTTTTCACGTTCGCTTGATCTTCTTGTTGTGTTTTCATGATATCTTCGTCAGACTCAAGAATTTTAGAAACAGAAGTTAAACGATCAACTAAATCTGCAACGTTTTTAGAGTTTACAAGAACTTCTGTTACAACGTTCGTGTTTGGTTGCTCTTGAAGTGCAACTAAACGTTTTCTTAATAACTCTTCACGTTTTGCAATTTTCGTTTGTAATTCTGCAATATCTTTATTTTTCTTTTCGATTAATTGCTCAGTGTCCGCAACTTTTTTCGTTGTTTCATCAAGCTTTGCAGCATTCTCTTGAACAGACTTATCTAAACCTTGAATTGTTTTGTTTAAGTCATTCATTTGTTTTTGTAATTCATCACGTTCTTGTTGTTGTTTATGTAAAGTGTCATTTTGTGTATTAATTTGTGATTTCACGTCAGAAATTTTATCTTCTGCAAATACATTTGGTGTTAGTCCTGAAAACATTAACCCTGCAACTAATGCGCAAGATGCCATTTTTAGCTTTTTCATTTTATTTTTTACACCGCTTTCTTTTTTCTTTTTCCGTATATAACCTATAAAATTTATACCATAATTCGGGATTTTTTTTGCTAATGTTACGCTTTTGTAAAACAAATGTAATATTATATGTAACTCTATCGCAAAATATGCATATTTTTGTATATATGTGTAGAGTTTTAAAAGTTTTTTTAAGCAAAGAAAAAAACGCAAGGTTCCCCTTACGTTTTATTAAATATACTAATACGGATGAAATCAAAAAGTTATTTCATCCATTTCTCAGCCCAATTTTGGACTTCATCCATAACACTTTCTAACGCTTTTCCCTTGTCCGTTAAGCCGTACTCGATTCGAACTGGTACTTCTGGATAAACATTACGAACTACAATGCCTTCGCTTTCCAATTCCTTTAAACGCTCTGATAACATACGATCGCTCATATTCGGTATAATATCTGCGATTTCTCTAAAACGTTTTGACTCTTCCAGCAAAGATTTAATAATTAAGCCAGTCCATTTCTTACTAAGCAAAGTAAAAGCTGACTCAAACTTTGGACATAAACAAGAATTATGCTCCATATGTTTCACCTCTCTTCTATTATAATATAGTTTCTTGTAAAAAGTAAGTTATAAAACTTTCCTCATTATTTTATTTTACGTACATTTTACCATTTCCAAATATTAACTTGTCAACTTCACGTAAAATATCCGTAAAAAAACCCTCTTCCGAAAGAGAGCTTTTTATATCTTTATTACTTCGTATACCATCCAAGACCTAGTGCACCTTCACCTAAATGCGTTCCAATTACAGCACCGAAATAACCTGTGCGGATTGTAACATGAGGATATTTTGCTTCTAATTCTGCCTTCCATTCATTCGCTTCCTCTTCACG
>NZ_JAKUFR010000059.1:0-31894 GCF_022663555.1 Bacillus cereus group sp. BfR-BA-01381 | reverse complement strand
TTGTGAAACAGTGTCGTTTCACCACTCTTTAGATATAACGGTCTATAACCGTCTTTCACTACTCCTTACGTTTCGCAAAAGAAGCTCCAGGGGGTAATTCATAATTCGCTCTGTACTGGTTCGCACCGACCACCAGCTCTCTGAAATCAGAAATCGAAATACTACTAAATCCTATCAATGCCGATTCATATGATGTTAGTTAAATTTTTATCATATATTCGTCTCACATGTCAATAAAAATATTCAATAATTTTTTAGGGAAATAAAGGAGAACGATTTTAATCCTGGGAAAATGTGCGTTATAATGAATTTGAAAGGGGAGGAAAGAGTGAAGAAAAAAATAATTCTTTTTACCACTTTACTAGTCATTGGCGGAAGTGCTGGAATTTACACAGCTTTTGCAGCTGAATCAGAGCAGGCGAAGCAAAAGCAAATACAGCAGTTAGAAGTGAAGAAAGCGAAAGAAGCTGAAGAGAAGAAGTCGATGGAGAAAGCAGCTACGAAACTAGGGGTTTCTATGGAAGGGAAAATAAAAGAAGAGGTTGCGAAAGAAGTAAATACCGCAAGATTTGAGAAGCGCCATGATTTATTGATTGAACATGCAAAACAACTTGGAATTGAAACAGAAGGAAAAAAAGATGAAGAGATTATTTTAGAAATCGGAAAGATACAACATGGAAAGTAGAACAACTTATCGTATGATAAGTTGTTCTTTTTTAAGAACTACTTGATTTGAAAATAATTGACAGTCATTTAGTTTTAATGTTAACTATATTTATAAACTAGTTAACATTAGGGGTGACAATTGTGACTTTTAGTAAGAGTACGACTGACAAACCATCATATACATATGAAGAATTATCGGAGAAAAATAAAGCCTATGTATGGCATCCGTTTACACAAATGAAGGATTATTTAGAAGAAGATCCTGTCATTATTGAACGGGGAGAGGGAAGAAAGCTATACGATGTAAATGGAAACGAATATTGGGACGGTGTTTCGTCTATTTGGTTAAATGTTCATGGACATCAAGTACCGGAACTAGATGAGGCAATTCGTAAACAATTAAATAAAATTTCCCATTCTACTATGCTAGGGCTTGCTAACGTTCCATCTATTTTATTAGCCGAAAAAATAATTGAAGTTGTACCAGAAGGTTTGAAGAAAGTGTTTTATTCAGACTCCGGTTCTAGCGCCGTTGAAATTGCAATTAAGATGGCCTTTCAATATTGGCAGCATAAAGGAAAACCGAAGAAACAAAGATTTGTTACATTAAAAGAAGCGTATCATGGTGACACAATTGGAGCTGTTTCAGTAGGAGCAATAGACTTGTTTCACCAAGTGTATAGTTCGCTTTTATTTGAAGCAATTAAAATGCCTTATCCATATACATATCGTTCTCCTTATGGAAATAATAAGGAGGAAATTGTAAAAAAACATTTAGAAGAAATGGAAGAGCTGCTGAAAGATAAACATGAAGAAATTGCGGCGATTATTGTAGAACCTTTAATGCAAGGTGCTGGCGGTATGATTACAATGCCAAAAGGATACTTAAAAGGGCTACGTAATTTATGTACAAAATATAATGTTCTATTTATTACAGACGAGGTAGCGACTGGATTTGGGCGTACTGGAAAAATGTTTGCATGTGAACATGAAAATGTAACGCCGGATATTTTGACAGCCGGAAAAGGTTTAACAGGCGGATATTTACCAGTTGCAATTACTGTAACGACAGATGAAATTTATAAAGCCTTTTTAGGAGGCTATGAAGAACAAAAAACATTTTTCCACGGACATAGTTATACAGGGAATCCGTTAGGGTGTGCGGTAGCAATTGCGAATCTAGAACTATACGAGAAAACAAATTTAATAGAAGAGGTGGCACGTAAAACAGAATATGTGGCGACGCAATTAGAAGACCTCTTTGCATATAAACATGTAGGGGATATTCGTCAATGCGGGTTAATGGTTGGAATTGAACTTGTGAAGAATAAGGAAACGAAAGAAGCGTTTGAATGGACAGAGAGAGTCGGTGTTCAAGTATGTAAACGCTCAAGAGAGCTGGGTATGATTTTGCGCCCGCTCGGTAATACGATTGTATTTATGCCCCCTCTTGCTTCTACAATTGATGAGATTGATGATATGTTACGTATTTTGTATAAAGCAATCTCGGATGTTACGGAGGGAGAATAATGAGTGGTTTTTTTATAACAGCAACGGATACTGAAGTGGGGAAAACTGTTGTCGCCGGTGCATTAGCAGGTGTATTTAGAGAACTGGGATATAACATCGGGGTATATAAACCATTGCAAAGTGGACATGTTGCATCAAATCCAGAGGGAGATGCAGCAAGGCTAAAAGCATTATCAGGTGTACCGACAAAAGAAGATGAAATTTGCCCTTACTCTATTGAAGAGCCGCTTGCCCCGAGACTTGCTATGAAAAGAGCTGGAAGGACAGTAACGTTAAAAGAAATTATTCATCACTATAATGAACGATTGAAAGATTTTAATAGTCTACTTGTAGAAGGAGCAGGTGGGTTAGCTGTTCCATATACAGAGGACGCTTTAGTAATTGATTTCGCAAAAGAATTACAACTTCCACTTATTGTAGTAGCACGCCCTACATTAGGAACAGTAAATCATACAGTTTTAACGATCGCTTATGCAAAGGCATATGGTTTAACAGTAGCAGGTGTCATTTTATCTGGCTGCAAAGAATGCGAAATGGAAAGAGTGCATGAAAATAAAGAAATGATTGAAGAGCTAAGTGGGGTACCGGTTTTAGGTTTATTACCATTCTTAGCAGGTGAGTTTACAAGAGAAGAAGTCTTGGAATCTGCTAAAGAATATATAATGATTTCAAAATTAGAGGAGCTTATCCGAAATGAATCAAACGTGGCGCACACATCTTCAATCTAAATTGCAACAATTACATGAGCGAGGGCAGTATCGTAATTTGCATGTAACAGAACAAGCAGAAGAGACATGGCTTATTCGAGATGAGAAAAGGATGCTAAATTTAGCGTCAAATAATTATTTAGGGTTAGCTGGAGATGAAAGGTTAAAAGAAGCTGCTATCGCATGTACAAGAAAATATGGAACTGGGGCGACAGCATCAAGGCTCGTGGTAGGAAACTATTCACTGTATGAAGAGGTTGAGAGAAGTATATGCGATTGGAAAGGCACTGAAAAAGCCTTAGTTGTGAATAGTGGATATACCGCAAATATTGGAGTGATCTCTTCATTAGTGAGTCGTCACGATATTGTGTTTAGTGACAAATTAAATCACGCAAGTATTGTTGATGGAATTATATTAAGTGGAGCAGAGCATAAAAGGTATCGTCATAATGATTTGGATCATTTAGAGAAGTTGTTGAAAACAGCGTCACCTGAAAAGCGGAAATTAATCGTAACAGATACTGTTTTTAGTATGGATGGTGATACTGCGTATTTAAGGGAGTTAGTAGAGCTGAAAGAGAAATACGGGGCAATTCTTATAGTTGATGAAGCACATGCGAGTGGAATATATGGAATTGGCGGAGCTGGATTATCTCATATAGAAGAAGATCTTGCTCAAAAAATAGATATACATATGGGGACGTTTAGTAAGGCTTTAGGGTGTTATGGTGCGTATTTGACAGGTGATGCAATTTATATAGAGTATTTACACAATATGATGAGAAGTTTTATTTTTACTACTGCATTACCGCCAGGAACATTAGGAGCGGTACAAAAAGCAATTGAAATTGTAAAAGAAGATAATGAAAGAAGAGAGAGACTTATAGAGAATGGAGCATATTTCAGAAACCATTTACGAGAAGCTGGTTTTGATATTGGAAATAGCTCAACTCACATTGTACCGATTGTAGTCGGTTCAAATGAAACAGCGTTACGGTTTAGTAAAAGGTTGCAACAGGTAGGGATTGCTGCAATTGCAATTCGTCCACCAACGGTTCCAGTTAATAGTTCACGGGTCCGTTTTGCAGTTACGTCCCAACATACAACAGCTGATTTGCAATGGGCTATTCACCATATTATACGCATTGGTAAAGAAGAGGGGTTTTTCGTATGAAAGAGCTAAAGATTATTTTTATTCCTGGGTGGGGAATGGAAGAAGGTGTTTGGACTTTAGTTCTGCCGTATTTTAAAGAGTATTCTGTTCAATGTATCAATTGGCGTAATGTGAAAGAACAAAGTGAATTTGCAGGGCGAATAATAGATGTAGCAAAGGATGAAAATGTCATTTTAGTTGGATGGTCACTAGGGGCGTTAGCGGCAGTTCAAGCACATAAAAAGATTCAGACAAAAGGTATTGTACTAATTGGTGGTACTCCCAAATTTACAAATACGAGCGACTATACGAGTGGATGGAATGCTTTGCATGTAGAGCGGCTGAAAAAGAATGTGGCGAGAAAGAAAGAAGATACGCTCAAGCGGTTTTATGAAAATATGTTTACAAAAGATGAGCTGAAAGAGAATACGAGTTTTGAAGAGATTGCGCTGAATTTTAAAGGAGACTCGATTCAGTCATTACAATTAGGCTTAGATTATTTAATAGAAGCAGATATGAGAAACGAATTAACAGATGTCAAAGTCCCGCTGTTACTTCTTCATGGAGAACAGGATGTGATATGTCCATTATCTGCAGCTCATAGTATGACAGAGAATGCGAATGCTAAGTTAAAAGTAGTAAGTGAGGCTGGACATGCATTATGCGTAACGAATTTCGAATATTGCGCAAATGAAATCATTCAATTTGTAGAGGGGATACGAAATGATCAACAAAACGTTACTACAAAAACGATTTAACGTGGCAGCTGTATCCTACGATCAATATGCAAATGTACAAAAAAAGATGGCGCATTCATTACTTTCTACATTGAATCGGCGATATAGTGCAAATTCATCGATACGTATTTTAGAACTTGGATGCGGGACAGGATATGTTACAGAGCAATTATCAAACTTATTTCCGAAAGCACAAATTACAGCTATTGATTTTGCTGAAAGTATGATTGCAGTTGCGAAAACTAGACAAAATGTAAACAATGTAACATTTTATTGTGAGGATATCGAAAGATTACGACTAGAAGAAACGTATGATGTCATTATTTCAAATGCCACATTTCAATGGCTAAATGATTTAAAACAAGTGATAAGAAATTTATTTCGTCATTTATCTATAGAGGGGATATTACTCTTTTCAACATTTGGGCAGGAAACATTTCAAGAATTGCATGCTTCGTTCCAGCGGGCGAAAGAAGAAAAAAATATACAAAATGAAATATCGATTGGGCAACGTTTTTATTCGAAAAATCAGTTGCGCCATATATGTGAGATAGAAACAGGGGATGTACATGTTTCTGAAACATGTTACATAGAGAGATTTACAGAAGTTAGGGAGTTTCTACATTCTATTCGTAAAGTAGGAGCGACCAATAGTAATGAAGAATCATATTGTCAAAGTCCCTCACTCTTTCGTGCGATGCTTCGCATATACGAAAGAGACTTCACGGGAAATGAAGGGATAATGGCAACGTATCATGCTTTATTTGTGCATATAACAAAAGAGGGGAAGAGATGAAATGAAACAAGTACAAACAAAAAGGGATTGGAAAAAACTTGCATACGACGTAGTAGAAGAGAAAGTGATTACGAAAGAAGATGCAATAGCGATATTAGAGGCTGACGATACAGAGATTTTAGAAATTATGAATGCTGCGTATATCATTCGCCATCATCACTTTGGTAAGAAAGTAAAATTAAATATGATTATTAATACGAAGTCTGGATTATGCCCTGAAGATTGCGGATATTGTTCACAGTCTATTATTTCAGAAGCACCGATTGATAAATATGCATGGCTAACGCAGGAAAAGATTGTAGAAGGGGCACATGAAGCAATTCGTCGTAAAGCGGGTACATATTGTATTGTAGCATCTGGTCGTCGCCCGACAGATAAAGAGGTGAATCACGTAATTGGAGCAGTTAAGGAGATTCGTGAAACGACAGACTTGAAGATTTGTTGTTGTTTAGGGTTCTTAAACGAAGATCAAGCAGGACGTTTAGCCGAAGCGGGTGTACATCGTTATAACCACAACTTAAATACACATGCGAATAATTACGAAAGCATTTGCTCTACTCATACGTATGACGATCGTGTTGATACAGTTCAAAAAGCGAAACAAGCCGGTATTTCACCATGTTCTGGGGCGATCTTTGGAATGGGAGAGACAATAGAAGAGCGAGCTGAAATTGCATTCGAATTACAACGTATAGATGCAGATTCAATTCCATGTAATTTCCTTGTTGCTGTAAAGGGTACGCCGCTTGAAGGACAAAAAGAGTTAACACCAGTAGAATGTTTAAAAGTGCTGGCGATGATGCGCTTTGTAAACCCAACGAAAGAAATTCGTATTTCAGGAGGGCGTGAAATCAATTTACGTTCTGTACAGCCAATCGGTTTATTTGCAGCAAACTCTATTTTTGTTGGGGACTACTTAACGACAGCTGGACAAGAACCGACTGCAGACTGGGGTATGATTGAAGATTTAGGATTTGAGATTGAAGAGTGTGCACGATAAAATAGAAAAAAGCAAACTTGTAAAAGAGTTTGCTTTTTTTTGTAAATAAAATGTAATAAATAGTTGTGAACGTTTGATACTAGTGGCTTTTGAGCGGAAAAAAGAATTTTGGTAGACGAATTTTCCAAGCACCAATTGTACATAGTAAATATGTAATTTATATTGGGTTGGAGGATTTTACATGCACAAATATATATTAGCGATTATGACTTGTCTCATTTTACTAAAAGCAATAAGTGCTGATCCAGTTAAGGCCGCCGAAAATCCTGAACAAAAAGAGATGCAACAACGAATTGAACAACATTTTCGAACGAAAGCTGAACATTTTGGATTGAAAACAGAAGGGAAAGATTTAAAGGAAGTACGAAAAGAAATTACTATTATAGAAGAAGCGAAGAAAAGAGAGAATGTATGGAGAACAGCACAAACGCTTCGTATACAAACAGAAGGAAAAACAATGGATGAATTAATAAAAGATGTACGGAAAAAAGTGAAGAAATAAAAAAGAGGCCGCAGCCTCTTTTTTATTTTTTTATGCCCATTGTTTTGATAAGTGAGCCATTTCAATCGCAGCAACGGCGGATTCATAGCCTTTATTACCAGCTTTCGTGCCTGCGCGTTCAATCGCTTGCTCAATTGTTTCAGTCGTTAATACACCGAAAATAACTGGGATGTCTGTTTGTAGTGATAAAGATGCAACACCTTTTGCTACTTCATTACAAACGTAATCGTAATGTGTTGTAGCACCACGAATGACAGTGCCTAACGTAATAACAGCATCATATTTCCCGCTATTCGCCATCTTTTTAGCGATTAAAGGAATTTCAAATGCACCAGGAACCCAAGCAACATCGATATCAGATTCTTCTACACCGTGACGCTTTAATCCGTCTAAAGCGCCGCCAAGTAATTTACTTGTAATAAATTCATTAAAACGTCCAACAACAACTCCAACTTTTAATCCTGTACCAACTAAATGACCTTCGAATACCATAATAAATCTCTCCTTTAATTATAAGTTTAGTAAATGTCCTAATTTGTTTACTTTCGTTTGTAAATACGTTTTATTCTCTTCTTTTGCTGGCATTTGCAACGGTACACGCTCGATTACTTCTAAATCGTAACCTTGTAAGCCTGCAATTTTTCGTGGGTTATTCGTTAATAATCGTAAATGTTGTAAACCTAAATCTTTTAATATTTGAGCACCGATACCGTAATCACGAAGATCAGCAGGGAAGCCAAGCTTTTCGTTTGCTTCTACAGTATCGAAGCCTTCTTCTTGTAACTTATAAGCGCGAAGCTTATTAAGAAGGCCAATGCCTCGTCCTTCCTGTCTCATATAAAGAAGAACGCCTTTTCCTTCACGCTCAATTTGAGCAAGTGCAGCATGGAGTTGTGGTCCGCAATCGCAGCGGCACGAGCCAAATACATCTCCTGTTAAGCACTCTGAATGAACGCGTACAAGTACAGGCTCTCCTGTTGAAATATCACCTTTTACGAGTGCGATATGCTCTTTCGAATCTAAGGAATTAGAATAGCCAATCGCATGGAAAGTACCGAAATCTGTAGGTAATGTAATTTCCACTTCTCGCGTCACTAATGTTTCATGGTGGCGGCGATAAGCAATTAAATCTTCTATTGTAATCATTTTTATATCAAATTGTTTTGCGCACTGTAGTAAATCAGGTACGCGTGCCATCGTACCGTCCTCATTAATAATTTCACAAATGACGCCAGCTGGTTCTGCTCCGCAAAGCTGTGCTAAATCGACAGCAGCTTCTGTATGACCAGCACGACGCAGAACACCGCCTTCTTTCGCAATTAATGGAAAGATATGTCCAGGACGACTGAAATCCGCACCTTTTGATGCAGGATTTAATAATTCTTGTATCGTAGTTGCACGTTCGTGCGCGCTAATCCCAGTTGTTGTAGAAACATGATCAATGCTCACTGTAAATGCAGTATGATGCGAATCTGTATTATGAGCTACCATTGGTTCTAATTGTAAACGTTCTGCATATCCTTCTGTAATTGGTACACAAACGAGGCCGCGCCCATGTGTAATCATAAAGTTAATTGTTTCTGGCGTAATATACTCTGCTAAAGCGATAAAGTCGCCTTCATTTTCACGGTTTTCATCATCACATACGATTACGACTTTTCCTTGTTTTAAATCTTCTAGAGCTTCTTCAATACGATGAAACATCATGCTTCCCCCTTATAGAAATCCGTTTTCTTGTAAAAAGCTTTCGGTCATTGAACCTGTTCGTTTTACTGGTTTAGAAATAAAGCGTTCGATATATTTACCAATCATGTCGCACTCAATGTTTACGATGTCACCGGCGTTCTTTTCCCCAATAGCAGATTCGCTTACTGTGTGCGGGATGAGTGAAATGGTAATGGAAGATTCGTCTATATCAAATATTGTTAAACTCGTTCCATCAACAGCAACGGACCCTTTATGCAAACAATAGCGCAGCAATTCATCAGAAATAGCTATTTTGTAATAGACGGCATTATAGTGTTGTTTTTTGTTTAATATCGTTCCAATGCCATCGATATGTCCTGAAACGAAATGTCCACCGAATCGTCCATTTGCCGCCATTGCACGTTCTAAATTTACTGTGCATTGCGGTTTAAGCATGCGGAGTGATGTTGATTGCATCGTTTCGGGCATTGCATCCACTGTGAATGAAGTTGTTGTGAAACTCGTTACAGTTAAGCAAATACCGTTAACCGCGATGCTATCACCTAAGTGAACATCTGATAAAATTTTATTGGCATGAATCGTTAACTTCATCGCTTCCCCGCTTTGTTGCATGTTTGCAATCGTTCCTAATTCTTCTACAATTCCTGTAAACATTCCGTCACCTCACTTCGGGCATGCGCAACAATTTTTATATCATCGCCAATTTGTTTCATCTTTTGAATTTCCAAGGAAAGTGCATCTTGTAATGTTGAAAAACCATTGCCCCCAAATAAAGTAGGGGCATCATTTCCACCAATTAATTTTGGACTTATATAAGTTATAATTTCATTGAAATACTTTGTTTGTAAGAAACTTGCATGAACGGTTTGCCCCCCTTCGACGAAAAGAGAAAGAATTTGTTTTTCGCCGAGTAGGTGTAAAACATCCTGTATTTCAATCTGTTTCGTTTTCATTTGGAATATAGCTATATTTTCAGATTCATAAGAAGCTATTTTCTTTTTATCTACACCATTACCGACAAAAATCCATGTCGGTGCTAAGCCATCTGTTATGACATGAGAAGATGATGGCGTTCGTAAATGGGTATCTAAAATAATGCGTATAGGATTTTCCCCTCCGTTAGGAACTCTTGTTGTTAAATGCGGATTATCAGCTATAACTGTATTCACTCCAACGAGAATCGCATCATGTGTATGGCGGTATTGGTGAACATCAGCTCGTGCTTCTTCACCTGTAATCCACTTACTTTCACCGGTTACGGTTGCTGTTTTTCCATCTAAGCTCATTGCTGTTTTTATTGTTACAAATGGACGTTTCGTTTTCATGTAGTGAAAAAAGTAGCGATTTAATAAAATTGCTTCTGCTTCAAGAACACCAGTCGTTACTTCGATGCCAGCTTCTTCTAATCTCCTTTTTCCATTACCAGAAACGAGCGGATTACAATCAAGAGTAGCAATTACAACCCGTTTGACTCCTTTTTTGATGAGCAATTCACAGCAGGGTGGTGTTTTTCCAAAATGGCTACACGGTTCAAGTGTTACATAAACGGTAGCTCCTTTTGCTTTTTCACCAGCCATATGAAGAGCATAGACTTCTGCGTGTTCTTCACCAGCACGCAAATGAGCTCCCATACCGACGATGTTTCCATCTTTTACAACAACAGCACCAACCATAGGATTTGGACTTGTTTGTCCGGATGTTCCTTCTGCTAACTGTAGGGCAATCCTCATATATTCTTGATCTGTCATTCTCTTCACCTCTCCTGAAAAAATCAAAAAACCCCAAGGATTTTATATCCTTGGGGTTTGGGAGACGTGATTTCTAGAAATATAGTTCGAATACGAAAGTATAGGAAAGAAACCTAGCGATGATTGATATTTTGGCATAAGGAAAAAACCTAGCAAAATATCGAATTTTCAAACGCTAGTCGTATCTTTTTATTCCAGTATAGAAACATAAGTATACAAAATAAAACATATATATAGATTTGAATTGAATCTATAAAAATATGCATACTGAAATAAAAGTGTATTCGCTATATAAAATTACTAGAAAACATATCCTTCTCCCATCCAGACTATACTGTCGGCCCTAGAGTTTCACTAGATCCACCGTTTTCGAGTTGAAAACGGGTCACGGACTTAGAAGTTTGCACTTCATCACCGCCGGTTGGGAATTTCACCCGACCCCGAAGGATGTTGTTTGCTCAAATTATAGCACAAAAAAGAAAAAAGGCTAGTAAAAAATGTTCGAATGTGAAGAATTGTGTGAAAATATATGTATGCTGGCATGAGGACAGAAGTATTAGAAATGTTGTAAGGAGAAGGGATGTAATGGAGTTGATCAAAAGAAAAAACATGCACAAAAAAATGTGCATGTCACATGTGAAATTATTCTGCCTCTGGTGCTCTAACAACAGATTCAAATTTTCCTTTATGCGAAGCATCGCAATAAGGCATATTTTTTGATAAACCACAACGGCATAAAGAAAATGCCGGTTTTGCTGGGAATACATTCCCTTGTGAATCAACTAATTCCACGTCCCCTGTAACGCGAAAAGAGCCATTATCATTTACTTTAATTTGTACTTTAGCCAACGCTATCCCTCCTTCCCAAACGCTTAATTTCATCATATAATCAAGAGAAGTACTTGACAATATGAAAAGAGCACTTTCTTTGGAAGAGAAGAGAGTGTTATAATGTTTTTTATAACTGACTAGAGTAAGGTGACGAAAGATGGATAAACAATTACGTACATTACGAAATATTGCAAATGAGCGCACATGGGCATCATTTTTGAATGATAATCATCCATATAGTTTGTTACATTGGTCCATTGCTGGTGTAGGACAAGAGTCAAAGGATGTTTGGTTACTGCAAGATGAGGTAACATTTCAAACGACAGAATTTCCCACGTTAGATGATGCAATAAAGTGGATTTCTGAAAATATGGAACAAGTTACAGACGTTTTAGCGCAATAAAAAAACAGGCTTATGCAAGCCTGTTTTTTGTTTCTTTTACATATGAGTTTAAAAATTGATCAATGGCTGCTTCATACTCTTCTTTATTTTCGTTATAAGAGCAAGCGTGTGCGCCGTGTTCTGCAATATAAAGCTGTTTATTGTTTTCTTTTGCTTCATAGAGTGCTTTCGTCATATCAGCTAAAATATAATCATCATCTTTACTATGAATAAAGAGGACGGGATTGTTAATGTTTTTTATACAATCGATTGGTGAAACTTCACGAATCGTATAACCGTCACGCACTTTTAAGAAAGCATTTGCTAAAGGTAATAAAGGCCATTTCGGTAAATGGAATTCAACCTTTAAACGGTGCTGTAATTGTCCGTAGAAATCAGAGAAAGGACAATCTGCAATATAGAAGTCAGCACCATCTTCTACAAGTCCTGCGTACTGAAGAAGTGTTGCAGCGCCCATCGATTCACCATGAATACCGAGTATTATATTTGTTCCAAAACGACCTTTTAGCCAGTCAACTACAGATTTTAAATCATGTTTTTCATAGTATCCATAGCTTGTTGTTTTTCCGCCAGTTTTACCATGACGACGATGATCATAAATAACGACATTATATCCTCTGTTTAAAAATAACCTTGCATATTTTACAGAGTTCATTTTATTTACAGTTACGCCGTGACAGAAAATCATAAACTTATTGGAATGACCAGCAGGAATGTAATATCCGTGAAGATCATATCCGAATTGCGAAGGAATATGAATTTCTTCTTTATGAAGAGCATCAAAATCCTCTATACGAAAATGTTTTTTCGTTTCTCTTTCGAGTATTTCTTCCTCTGTTTTTTTCTTTAAGTACATCACCTTATTTGTAAAGAAAATCCCAAGGGCAGTTATCGCACCTAGTATAGTAAACAATGCTGCAAAAAAACGTTTCATACTTTACCTCATCCTCCAAATACCGTTACATGTGATACACTTATATTGTATCACAAGGATAGAAAAGGGGAGAAATAGGAAATGGTGCATATACAAAAAATTACGCCAGCGATGAAGGAAACAATCCGAATGTTCATGTGTGAGAACTGGGGGAGTTCATTGATGGTTTCAGGTGGTAAGGAGCATCAATTAGAAGAGTTGCCAGGATTTGTTGCGCTCTCAGAAGACGGAATAATCGGAATTATAACATATGAATTGATCGGAAATATGTGCGAAATTGTATCGTTAGATAGCTTTGAAGAAAGAAAAGGAATAGGGACAAAACTTGTGGATTGTGTATTACGAGTTGCAGAAGAAGAACAGTGCAGGCAGGTTTGGCTTATAACAACAAATGATAATATGAATGCGTTACGTTTTTACCAAAAACGTAATTTTTTGATGACGAATTTATATGTAAATGCAGTTGAAGAGGCACGAAAAATAAAGAAAGAAATTCCGCGCATTGGGTATGATAATATCCCGATTTTACATGAAATTCAATTAGAATATAGTTTAGTGTAATGATGTAACAATTTTCAGAAATATAAGTTATTAACCTTGACGAATATTGTAATTTAGGTTACCGTAAAATTGTAATCTATTACCATATTAAGGGGTGACGATGTGGCAACTATACGTGATGTTGCAAAATTGGCAGGTGTTTCAGTCGCAACCGTTTCACGAGTTATAAATGAAAAAGGATACGTTCATGAGGACACAGTAAAACAAGTAAAGGAAGCAATTGAGGAATTACGTTATAGGCCAAATAGTGCAGCAAAGGCACTATTTAAAGAGAATTCAACGATAATTGCATTACTTGTAGATAATCTATATGACCCATCAAACATCACTTTGCTACATTGTATTGAGGAAATAGCGTATAAAGAAGGATATCAAATTATTGTTTGTAATATAGAGAATAAAGATAAATACATACATATGTTGAAGGAAAATAACGTTGCAGGTGTTATTTTGACAAGATCCGTTTTTAAAAGTACAGGAGAAATCCCACTTCCGTTTGTTGTGATTGATGAAAAAAAATCCCATGCAAATTATTATGAAAGTGGCCAAAGAGCGGTCTCTTTATTAAAAGAAAAAGGTTGTCACTTTCTTGCTTATTTCGGTGAGGGCGAAGATAGTGAAGAAATGGAAGAGTACATATCAGGATTTTTAGACGCTGTTTGGGAGGAAGGAATCTCTTATCGAGAAGAATGTGTACAAGGGTATACGAATAAACAGTTTGTTACGTTATTGCAAAACAATCCGTATGTAGATGGAATTGTAACTTCAAGTGATAAGATTACTTTTGAGTTAATTCGAGCAGCAAAAAAATTAAATATCCGTATACCGGATAAAGTGAAAATTATTGGAATGAACGGGAGTATAGACAGTGAATGGGCAGGTCCGTCATTTATGCAAATGGAAAGTTGTATCGAAGAAAATGGGAAAATAGCGTTGCAACAATTAAAAGGAAAAATAAAAAAGTAAAAGGTGCGTCTTATACGCACCTTTTATAATGTAATTGCGGCAATAAATCCGAATATAAGTAACGGTATATTATAATGCAGAAAAGTTGGTACACATGTATCCCATATATGATGGTGTTGACCATCAGCGTTTAAACCAGATGTTGGTCCAAGTGTACTATCTGATGCTGGAGATCCTGCATCTCCTAGCGCTCCGGCTGTACCGATAATTGCAATGGTGGCCATTGGACTAAATCCAAGCTGCATGCAAAGGGGTACAAAAATTGTTGTTAAAATAGGGATGGTTGAAAAGGATGAACCAATTCCCATCGTAACGAGAAGTCCAATTACAAGCATAAGAAATGCAGCGAGTGGTTTGTTGTTTCCAATTATATGTGCACTCGTTTGCACAAGAGATTCAACATGTCCTGTTTTTCGAAGCACAGCTCCAAATCCAGCGGCCGCAATCATAACAAAACCAATAAAGGACATCATGCGCATTCCGCTTGTTAATATCGCATCTGCTTCTTTAAGAGGTAGACTACCACTTACTGATAAGACGATAATCCCAGCTAAAGCACCGAAAATCATTGATTCTGTTGCTAATTGAACAGTTAATGTGGCTATGATAGATAATAATCCGAAAGTAATGCTACGTTTTGTATAGGGAACGATTTCATTTGCGGTAGTATGAATTTGTTCTGTTTCATACGTACGAGGTTTTCGGTACGTAATGAACACCGCTACACATAATCCGATAATCATACCGATTGCTGGAATCGTCATTGCTTTTGGAATAAGCGCGACATCAAATGTAAGACCGCTTTGCGCAGCATTTGTTTGCAATACGTCATGATAAATTTTTCCGAACCCTGCTGGAATCCACATATAAGGAGTAATTAATCCGAATGTAATAATACATGTAACAAGTCTGCGATCCACTTTCAGCTCATTTAATACTTTTAAAAGTGCTGGAATTAAGATGGGGATGAAAGCGATATGAACAGGAATCACATTTTGTGAGAAACAAGCCATCGTTAAAATGATGAATAGAATAAGTATTTTAGAATAAACTTGTTTTTTCGTGTCTTGTTCATTGCCAATCCATTTTAATGCAGTTTGAATCATGGCATCTGGAAGTCCTGTTTTGGAAAGAGAAATAGCGAAACCGCCAAGCATTGCATAACTTAAAGCGATTGGAGCACTATTTCCAAGACCAGTTGTAAAAGTATTAATCGTTTCTGAAATACCGAGTCCGCCGATAATTCCGCCTGTTAAAGCTCCAACAATGATGGCGACAATGACCTGGACACGTAACAAACTAAGCAATAGCATAACTGCTACTGCAACGAGTACAGCATTCATAATAAATGTAATCTCCCCAAAATTTTATTGTGTTAAGGTAAGTAAATATGAAGCACCTTGCTAGATTTATACATAGTTGCGACATATTATTATAAATTGTTTTTTATGAAATGTAAAAGAGCCTTTTGTTACTAATGGTGAAAAGCTAGCTCTTGTTTAATGGATTGTAAAGAACGAGCGAATAATTCTGGCTCTTCTAAATCGGGAGAATGTGCTGAATTTGGGAACCAAATCATCTTTTTTATCGGTGCTTCTATTACATCACAATATTCCTGAACGAGTGCATAAGGAGTTTGATAATCATAGCGACCAGAACAAAAATACACTGGAATAGATAAACTCGTAATAGAAGAAAAGAAATCGATTGTCAACATTTCTTCCCATAAAACGCCAGATTTTAAATTCCCTGCGAGAAACTTGAACCAATCTAATAGCGTATATTCAGGGGAAAAGAAGCCTTTTCGTATGAACGAAAAGGAAGATCCGTTTTGGATTGCTCCTCCGAATGTGCCAAGCCATTTTCTTTGAATAATAAGGCGTCTCGTATCTAAAAATGGCGGTTTTCCTAATTTTAAAAGGGACGCTAATGCTTTTTTATGATTATGTTTTTTTGCAGAACGAATTAAATGCTGATATAGTAATTCTTCGTTTTGTTTCATATGTACAATTTGCCCAATACCGATATAAGCCTCGATATATTGTGGATAATGGTGTGCTATGTTAAGCCCGATAATACTTCCCCAAGAATGACCAGCGAGAAATAGTTTCTGTTTACTGAATTTTTTAAGTACATATTGAATCACTTCTTTTGCATCGGAAATGAATTGTTCGATTGTAAAATTTGCTCCGAAATCTTTCATTGAAAAGGATTTACCTGCCCCGCGCTGATCCCAATTAATTACGATGAAGTGTTTCTCCAATTCTTTTTGAAAATGACGAATAAATCCGATTTGTGCCATGCCTGGTCCACCGTGACAGCATAATAAAATAGGCTGCTCTACGTTTTGCCCGCGCATAAGGAGAGTTTGTTTTTGGTTGTTAATCATAACGCTTTCCATCGTAGCGATACTATTAGGCATGAGTTTTTTATTTTCATTATAGAACTGCGGGGTATTGCTACGAAAAAGCATATTGAAAACCTCCTTTTCTAAAATCGTATGAATCGCACAGGCTATTCGTTTTGCATATACTGTTAGAAAATCATTGTAACATACCATACTAGTGTCATTTCAACACGGGAGGAGGGAAATTGTGACGATTGGAGAAATTATCGATTGTTTAAATAGGCGTGAATCCATCGCTATTATAGCAAAACGTCTTGAAATAAGCCCGTATACATTATCGAAGAAATTAAGATTGATTGGATACGAATATGATGGGGAACAGAAAAAGCGTATTTTTGTAGGAGATGGAGAAGAACCGCGTCACTTACAACTCCAAGAAGCGACAGCCCTTCAATATGCGAAAACGGATTATCAACTATTAATTTATGAACAATTACAAAGTATTTATGAGTTATTAAGAAAGAAAGAAGAAGTAATTGCGCCTATGATGAATATAAGTACAGAAAAAAAGAAACGTACCTTTTCTATTAATAAAGAAATATTAGCAAAACTAGACGTTATATCAGAATCGAAAGGAATTCAAAAATCTAAACTTGTAGAAGAGGCGTTACAACAATTTTTACAACAATATGATTTTAACAACACATCACATATTGATAACTAAAGAAAAGGATACTATGTTCATTGTAAGAACGAGTATCCTTTTTAGGTTTCACATATATGACGGATAAAAGGTTTATGTGTATCTTTTACGCTGAAAAATTAAGATTGTTTATTCGACTTTAATGGGCAGTAAGATCCCCATCTCAAAATTCAGTGAAAGCAAAGAAGTGAGGTGGGGGATGAAGAAAACCCCCACTGATTAAAGTTTCACTTTATTATGAGTGTACTTAATTTGTTTTTTGAATTCTACCATCGATAATTGGCTGAATAGGTTCTTTTAATTGTTTTACGTAATCGACTAGCGCTTCAAAGTCGTTTGGACCAGTTTCTGGATTTTTACCATTTTTAAATGATACAAATCCATCACCGCCAGAAGCTAAAAAGGCATTTGCCACTACGCTATACGTTTTAGATGGGGATAATTCTTCACCGTTTGTTAAACGTATATTTGTAACTTTTTCACCGTTTGGTTTATTTGCATCCCACGTATATTGAATACCTGAAATTTGAAGCATTCTCGTCGTACCTTTTTGCCATTGTTGATTTAAAATGTCACGAATATCTTGGCCTGTTAAATCTACTTTAATTAATTGGTTTCCAAAAGGCTGAATGCCATATAATTCGCCCCATGTAATATCGCCAGCATCTAAGTCATTACGAATGCCACCTGGATTCATAAGTGCGATTTGGGTTTGCATCGTTTGACGCTGGGCATCGGCAACTAAATTTCCAAGAGTGGACTCACCAGCATCATTTTGTTTACGGTCGATAGGTGCTGTAGATTTTCCGACAACTTCATTTACAAGCGGTGCGATTTTTTCCTTATATTGATCTAGTTTTTTCTTTACTTGTTTATCAGGTTCTACACCTTCATGGTATGTTGTAACAACTTCAGCTTTTTTCTTTACAATATCTTTTGTTTTACGATCAATTGTTACATCTACATCTGAGAAAGCCATTCCGTAAGAGTTCGCTTGGACGATTAGTTTATTATTTACAGTACCATTTACATACGTGTGACTATGCCCACCAAAAATAACATCAACTTCCGGATCTGTTTCATTTGCAATTCGAGTAAGGTCTCCATTTGTCACACCAGACTCATCTGTTGTCCCGCCGACATGAGCAAGGACGACAATGGATTTAACTCCAAGACGCTTTAATTGCTGTGTTGATTTATTAATTGCTTCTACTTCGTCAGTGATTTCTACATTTTTAAGCATAGTAGGCATCACCACATTTGGTGTATCAGTTGTAACTACGCCAATGAATCCTACAGGCACACCATTTACCATTTTTACAGTAAATGGCGGTAAAAATAAGCGACCAGTGGATTTATTATAGAAGTTTGCAGCAACATAAGGGAAATTAGCACCTTTGAAATTTCCTGTTTTTTCGTGATAGCCACCGTAAATGAGACGTTTCATTTCATCGATACCTTCATCAAATTCGTGGTTTCCGATTGTACCAACATCAAATTTTAAGTCATTTAAAAATTCAATCGTTGGTTCATCTTGCAATAATGCTGAAACTGGTGGACTAGCTCCGACAATATCACCAGCGTGTACGAGAAGTGTATTCGGGTTTTGCTTTTTACGTTCTTTTAAATAAGTAGCTAAGTAATCAGCGCCACCAGCTTCTTTGTTATTAACTTTTTTTACAGTATCTAGTTGTCCATGGAAATCATTAATACCAAGTATTTGTACGTCTATGTAGCGGTTTTGTTCAGCTGGAGCCTGGGATGGGGGAGCGGCAAATACGGTTGAAAAAGTAATGGTGCTTAAAACGGCAACAGCAGGAATAATTTTTTTCCACATAATATAATTCTCCTTTTTTATAATCTGACATCATACGACATAATTTTAATAGATTCATAGGATTATATCTATACAAAAAAATAGTTTTTTCGAAAAATTAACATATTTACAAAAAATGAATAATAGAGTAAAGAACCTTTTTTATTGTCGAGTTCATTGTGTATCTACTATAATGGAGAAAAAAGTAAAAGGTGAGTAGTATGAAGAAAAAGAAACAAAGACAAATGCAAAGACAATCGCAAGTGAATCAACAAAAGAAAGAGTCGCTTACATTAGGTGATCAATTAAATGATTCACTCATGCAGCAATTAAAGAATAAGAAGAAAGAGTTGCAAGTAAGGGAAGAGAAAAAAGAGGCAGCAGAACTGGAACGAAAGCGTCAAGAACAAAAAGAACGTGAAAAGAATAAATCATTTGAAGAACTGTTAAGTGAAAGTAACCTTACTTGGAAAGACTTTAAATAATAACGAAAATGATCAGTGAATAACGCTGATCATTTTTTTGACGAGCTTGTAAGAAAAGGGGAGTTAGAATGAGAAAAATTGTAGTTGTTCCGCATGAAAATCATTGGGGTGAAAAATTTCAAATGGAGGCTGAAAGATTAAAAGCCGCGATGCCAGAAAAGGTGAAGGTCCATCATATTGGAAGTACGTCGGTGCCAGGACTGGCAGCGAAACCAATTATAGATATGATTATGGAAGTAGAGAGTATCGACAGAGTAGATAGGTGGAATGAACGTTTTGAAGAGCTTGGCTATACCGTAAAAGGGGAGAATGGTATTTCAAGACGCCGTTATTTTATTCATGGAACGGAGGAAAAACGCTCGTATCACTTACACGTGTTTGAAAAAGGAAATCCTGAAATAGTAAGGCATTTAGCATTTCGTGATTATATGATGGCTCATTGTGAAGAAGCTGAGGCATATGCAACTTTAAAGAAAGAATTAGCTGAAAAGTATACATATGATGGTGCGTTATATTCGGAAGGGAAAACTGAGTTTGTACGTAATGTTGATGAAAAAGCGAAGAAATGGATAGAAAATACTGTGAATGAATGAGTTCGCATTATTTTAGAAAGTATATAAGTTTATTATGTAAACTGTACATATGTTTTGACTTTTTGGTTGAATCTTGTTCAAATAAAGTGGTGGCTTATAAAAAATGTAATAATGAAAGGGAGACGACTGTGCACATTCCAACAACTACACTTCATAATGGCGTGAAAATGCCGATGATTGGTTTAGGCGTTTATAAAGCGAAAGAAGGCGACGAAGTAAAACAAGCAGTAAAAACAGCGTTAGAAGTTGGATACCGTTCGATTGATACAGCAACTGTATATGAAAATGAAAGCGGTGTCGGGGAAGCGGTTCGTGAATCAGGGATTCCGAGAGAAGAGATATTTATTACAACAAAAGTTTGGAACGATGATCAAGGATACGAGGAAACACTTGAGGCTTTTGAGAAAAGCTTAAAAAAATTACAAATGGACTATGTAGATTTATATTTAATACATTGGCCAATAAGAGGGAAGTATGTTGATACGTACCGAGCGTTAGAAAAGCTGTATGAAGAAGGTAAAGTGCGCGCGATTGGTGTTTCTAATTTCCATAAACATCATTTAGAACTGCTATTACCAAATTGCAAAGTAAAGCCGATGGTAAACCAAGTGGAACTTCATCCAATGTTAACACAATTTGAATTGCGTAATTTCTGTCAAGGTGAGCAAATTCAAATGGAAGCATGGAGTCCGTTAATGAGAGGCGGAGAAGTATTTCAGCACCCGATTATTCAGGCTATTGCTACTAAATATGAAAAAACACCTGCGCAAGTTATATTAAGATGGGATATTCAAATCGGGGTTGTGACGATTCCTAAATCTGTTACCCCATCTCGCATTCAGGAGAATTTTTCTATCTTTGATTTTTCACTAACGGAAGAAGAGATGACTCAAATTAATACGTTAAATCGTAATTTACATGTAGGAACGAATCCTGATAAATATGATACGTTATAAAAAGACGCTACCAGTATGGTAGCGTCTTTTTAACGGTGTAATGCGTACGTATCACATTTCACAATTTGCTGAAGCTGTGTATATTCTGCTGTTGTTAACTCTATTTGTTTACTAGACTGTACATTTTCTCGTAATTGTTGAATAGAGCTTGCACCAGGTATAACAGCTGCAACAGTTTCGTTATGTAAGCAATATTGAATAGCTGTTCCAGTTAAGGAGTTTTCTCCAATTATTTCTTTTACATTCGTAAGCGTCGCATATAATTCATCGTAAGAATAAGAAAGGTAATCTTTTTCTTTTACTCTTTCTATCTTTCTTGTATTGTTATCAGTTAATATTCCTTTCGCAAGTGGTCCGCGAGCAATGACACTAATTTGATGTTCATTAAGAAGCGGAAACCATTCTTCAGGGCGACGATTCAAAAGGCTATATTCCATTAGAACACTAACGATATTTGAACGCTTTGCATACTCACGGATGACATTTGGACGTATAGAAGAAATACCGTAATGGCGAATGATACCTTCTTGTTTCAATTCTTCAAAGGCTTCAATTACTTCATCTATAGGATCTTCAATCGTCCCGCCGTGAAGTTGATAAAGATCAATATAATCAGTTTGAAGTCTACGTAAACTTTCTTTCACTTCAGCCTTTATGTAATTTTTAGAAGGATCCCAAGACCAGCCGTTTTTTTCTTCTGTCCATCGATTTCCAACCTTCGTTGTAAGAACAATTTGGTCTCGTTTTCCTTTTAAGGCTTTTCCAACAAATTCTTCGTTTAATCCATAATTATATAAATCTGCTGTATCAAAAAAATTGATTCCTAAATTGATTGCTTCATCGATAATACGCAGGGCTTCTGTTTCAGATGTACCGAGAGACATACAGCCAAGTCCCATTTCTGTCACAAATAAATCTGAGTTTCCTAATTGACGTTTTTTCATAAGTCAACCTCCTTCTCCTTATTCTTATTGTACGCAAGGGAAAAGAGGTTGACAAACGTTTACTTTTTAGTTGCTGTAATCCACTCTTGTACAGTTGTATACTCTTTGCCATATTGTTTTAGCTTATGGCGAATTTGCCATGCTTTTCCGACTAAAGTGACGCGATTTGGTAAAATATAAACTTTCATTTCTATCACGCTCCTTTCAATGTGGTAAAATGTATGAGGAAAGAATAGGAAATAGAACAGGGAGATGAAGTAGTATGAGTAATCTTGCAGAGAGAACAATAAAAACTGAGCCGATTTTTGATGGTAGAGTTATAAAAGTTCGTGTTGATGATGTAGTATTACCAAATGGAGCAATGAGTAAACGTGAAATTGTAAATCACCCTGGTGCAGTTGCTATTATTGCTATTACTGATGAGGGGAAAATTGTACTTGTTGAGCAGTATCGTAAAGCGCTTGAAAAGGCGATTATAGAAATTCCGGCCGGCAAGTTAGAACCAGGTGAAAAACCTGAGGTGACAGCAGTTCGTGAATTAGAAGAGGAAACAGGTTATGTATGTGAAAATATGGAGCTTATTACTTCTTTCTATACATCTCCAGGATTTGCAGATGAAATTTTATATGTATATAAAGCGACAGGTTTGACGAAAAAAGAAAATAAGGCTGCGTTAGATGAAGATGAGTTTGTGGAATTAATGGAAGTATCATTAGAAGAAGCAACTACTCTTATGAAAGATCTGCGTATTCACGATGCGAAGACGATGTTTGCAGTACAATATTTACAACTACAAAAATAAACACTCGCCAAAGGCGAGTGTTTTTTAATTAATTTTTGCATATACGCGTGCATCACGTAAGCTACCATCTGGTGCTATGAAATCATTTTCCATTGTACCTTCTAGAATAAATTCTAAACGTTCTGCTAAGTTACATGCATTTGTATTTGTTGCATCAATACGAATTTCAATTCTTCGAGCGCTTAGCTTATCAAAGGCAAATTGAATGGCACCTTTCACAGCTTCGGTCATATAGCCTTGTTTTGTATAAGCGCTATGTAGCCAGAAGTGAAGTGAAAACTTTGGAATATCCCAGTTTTCAGGCTTGAGCGTTATAGCTCCGATGAATGTACCAGATACTTTATCGTATAAGTGAAAATCAAGTGTTTCACGAAGTAAAAACTGTCCGTGAGCGTTACGAACGATTTCTTCAGCACTTTCTTCTGTTTCAGCGTTAATTGGCATCCACGGTACTAAGTCTTCTAGAGAAGCTTGTATTGCTTCATACACTTCTGCACCATCACCTGGAAATGGCTTACGAACCTGTAAGCGTTCAGTTTGAAATAATGTTGGAAAATCTAATAATAATGGTTTCAAGAGAAATCCCTCCTATTCTCTACTTTTTAGTTTAGCAAAGTAGAGCGGAATTTCAATGTTAATTCGTCATACTTTTTTCTTTCTTTCATACATTTTTAGTAAGAGTGTGAACGGAGGGAAGAAAAATGTGGAGAAAAACTTGGCAAGACCGTGTAATGTCTCACATACAGGAAAACTCTTCATTATATATATTTAACGCTGTTTTGTTATTGATGGGAGTAATATTTGGAGCGATTCTTGTAAATAGTTTACAATTAAATCAAAAACAAGATTTATCATTTTATTTGCAACGTTTTTTTGGACAAGTTTCTAAAGGAGAATTTGCTATTGCAGGCGAAATGTTTCGAGAAAGTTACTTTTCACAATTAAAATACATTGGATTTATTTGGATTTTAGGGATTTCAATTATTGGATTGCCACTTATTTTTATTTTATTATTTGCAAAAGGAGTAGTTGTCGGATTTACAGTAGGTTTCTTAGTAAGTCAGCATGGATGGAATGGATTATTATTAGCATTCGTTTCTGTATTGCCACAAAATCTCATTATCATCCCAGTATTTCTCGTTATGACAACAATTGCCGCAAGCTTTTCTTTACGCATGATTAGGCATCAATTTATACGAAAAATAACCGAGCCACTATTACCATTATTAATTCGTTATACATGCTTCTTTCTTATCATTGGAGCGGTGCTAGCTCTTGCTTCTAGTGTGGAAGCTTATGCATCACCATTTTTAATGAAAGAAGTCGTTGAGGCTATTAATAAACAATAAATACTTTGTGAGAATAATTATCAATTTGTTTTTATTGTTTTTCTTTTGACAGAAGCCCTTCTTCTGATATAATGGTGTAAGAGTGGCGAGGAGGGAGTAGTACCGAATGGAAGAAAGAATTGAACGAATTAAGAAGCAATTACATGCAGCGAGCTACAAATTAACACCGCAACGTGAAGCAACAGTTCGTGTGCTGCTAGAAAATGAAGAAGATCATTTAAGCGCAGAAGATGTTTACCTCCTTGTAAAAGAAAAGTCGCCAGAGATCGGATTAGCAACCGTCTATCGAACTTTAGAACTATTATCTGAGTTAAAAGTTGTCGATAAGATTAACTTCGGAGACGGTGTTTCACGCTATGACTTACGCCAAGAAGGTGCGCAGCGTTTCCACCATCATTTGATTTGTACACAATGTGGTGCTGTACAAGAAATACAAGAAGATTTACTTGGTGAAGTGGAAAGGAAAGTAGAACATGACTGGAGCTTTAAGGTGAAGGATCATCGTTTAACATTCCATGGGATTTGTAAAAATTGTCAAGAAAATGAAACGGATGAAAAATAACCTTTTCCTATTTAACTAGGAAGAGGTTTTTTATTTGAATAAGGTATAAATTGGTGAAAGCTTGGCATATGTTGTAATAACTTATATTTTGGAGGAATTTACAATGCGCCGAGCTTTAAAATTAACTTTTGATGGGATAAAAGTATTTTTATTATTTACAAGTTGTACGATTTTGTTTTATTTCGCTATACTATGGATAAATGAAGAATATGAAAGCTATCATCGTTATGAAAAGCCAAAAGAAGAGACTGTAGAAAAAGTATCAGGGAATGAAGAGCCGGCAAAGGATGCTTTCGTAAATAGAATGATGTTTTTCTATGAAAATGGGGAGTAGTGTAGATTGGAAGATCAATTAAAAGATTTTATTCATTATATGGTTGTCGAAAAAGGGCTAGCGAAAAATACGGTAGTATCTTATGAACGTGATTTGAAAAGTTATGTAAAGTATTTGCAAAATGTAGAACAAGCGAAAAGCTTTCATGAAGTGACACGCTTGCACATTGTTAATTTTCTGCAGCACTTAAAAGAAAACGGAAAATCTTCGAAAACATTAGCACGTCATATTGCATCGATTCGTTCGTTTCACCAATTTTTACTTCGTGAACGAGCAGTAGAGCACGATCCATCCGTACATATTGAAACGCCGCAAGGTGAACGGAAATTACCGAAAGTATTGTCAGTTGATGAAGTAGAGGCGTTACTGCAGACACCAAAAATGACGAGCGCTTTTGGGGTTCGTGATAAAGCGATGCTAGAGTTATTATATGCAACAGGACTTCGTGTTTCAGAATTAATTGCATTAAATTTAGAAGATGTACATTTAACGATGGGATTTGTTCGATGCATAGGGAAAGGGAATAAAGAAAGAATTATTCCACTAGGAAGTTTAGCGACGGAAGCGATTCAAAAGTATATTGAAAAGGGAAGAAGAGAATTGATGGGGAAAAAAGTAGTAGATGCACTCTTTTTAAACCATCATGGAAATCGATTATCAAGACAAGGATTTTGGAAAATTTTAAAACGATTAGCGAAAGAAGCAAATATTGAAAAAGAGCTTACACCTCATACGTTGCGTCATTCTTTTGCTACGCATTTATTAGAAAATGGTGCAGACTTACGTGCTGTGCAAGAAATGCTTGGACATGCAGATATTTCAACAACACAAATCTATACGCATGTTTCAAAAACTAGATTAAAAGATGTATATAAACAGTTTCATCCGAGAGCATAGATACTATGCTCTTTTTTCATAGATTCAAAAGGCTATAGCACTTCACAGAAACTTCACAAACATTTCGTACATTGTTTTCAGCAGAAGACTAGAATATTACAATGTTTTTCCTCTATACTAAATAAAGTATGAAGGAGGAAATGATGATGAAAAAACTTATTATGACTTTATTTATCGCGATGCTAGCATTGGCTGGCTGTAATACAAACAAAGAAGAACCGAAAAAAGAACAGAAACTAGAAGCTGTAAAAGTAGCAGTTCAAACAAATCCGAAAGAAATTAAACCTGGTGAAAAAACAGAAGTACAAGCACTTGTTACACAAGGAAAAGAAAAGGTAACAGATGCTGATGATGTAAAGTTTGAAATTTGGAAAGCTGGCGACGAAAAGCACGAGATGCTAGAAGGTAAGCATAAAGGAAAAGGTGTTTATGCTGTAGAGAAAACGTTCGAAACGGATGGAGTATACCACATTATTGCTCACACAAATGCACGTGAAATGCATGTTATGCCAGAAGTAAAAGTGGCTGTAGGAAATGCGAAGGTAGAAGATGCGAAAAAAGAAAATAGTGATCATGGTGCAGGACATGGCGATCATAAAAGCGATACAATGATCCACCTTATGGCTGGTGACATAAAAGCAAATGCTGAATCAACAATGAAAGTTCACTTAAAACAAAAAGAAGAAGCGTTAACTGGTGCTGAAGTCCAACTTGAAATTTGGAAAGATGGTGTTGAAAAACACGAATTTATTCCAGCGAAAGAAGGAAATAAAGGGGAGTATGAAACGAAACATACTTTCAAAGAAAACGGTTCTTACAAAGTGAAAGTTCATGTTAAAAAAGGCGAATTGCATGAACATAAAGAAGAAACAGTAGAAGTAAAATAAAAAGGTAGCTCTTTAGAGCTGCTTTTTTTATTTTTATCCTGAAAATGATCAGTGGGAAAGAACAAAACCGCCATTGATTAAAATTTCACTTTATATGAAGAAATAAATCATAAAATGATTAGCACTTCTGTGCATAATGGATTACAATAGAAGTGTGAAGAAAATGAGAAATTCTACGAAAATGTATTAAAAAGAAAGCGTAAACATGTTATGATATCAGTATCAGATGTCTGACATCTGACTTAGAAAAAACTAGAAATGTTTTTGCGTCGTTTCAAGGTAAACGAAATAGGTTAGAGAATGATTTAAAGAAGTACTGTTTGATAATGAGAACGAAAGATAATTCTTATGGAGAACAGTTTCACTTTATAGCGTTTTGAACATACTACAAGAAGTAGAACTGAACTTATAGGAGGTCGCAGTTATGAATAAATATAAACGTATATTCCTAGTCGTAATGGACTCTGTTGGAATCGGTGAAGCACCAGATGCTGAACAATTTGGTGATTTAGGATCTGACACAATTGGTCACATTGCTGAACATATGAATGGGTTACAAATGCCTAACATGGTGAAATTAGGTCTTGGTAACATTCGTGAAATGAAAGGCATCTCTAAAGTAGAAAAACCACTTGGATATTATACAAAAATGCAAGAAAAATCTACTGGTAAAGATACAATGACAGGCCACTGGGAAATCATGGGTCTTTACATTGATACACCATTCCAAGTGTTCCCAGAAGGATTCCCAAAAGAATTACTTGATGAATTAGAAGAAAAAACAGGCCGTAAAATCATCGGTAATAAACCAGCTTCTGGAACTGAAATTCTTGATGAACTTGGTCAAGAACAAATGGAAACAGGCTCTTTAATTGTTTACACTTCTGCTGATAGCGTACTACAAATCGCAGCACACGAAGAAGTAGTGCCGCTTGATGAGTTATATAAAATTTGTAAAATTGCACGTGAATTAACGTTAGATGAGAAGTACATGGTAGGCCGTGTTATTGCTCGTCCATTCGTTGGTGAGCCTGGAAACTTTACACGTACACCGAACCGTCATGACTATGCATTAAAACCATTCGGCCGTACAGTAATGAATGAATTAAAAGATAGTGATTATGATGTGATCGCTATCGGTAAAATCTCTGACATCTATGATGGTGAAGGGGTAACTGAATCACTTCGTACGAAGTCTAACATGGATGGAATGGATAAGCTTGTAGATACATTAAATATGGACTTTACAGGTCTTAGCTTCTTAAACTTAGTTGACTTTGATGCATTATTCGGTCACCGTCGTGATCCACAAGGATACGGAGAAGCTCTGCAAGAATATGATGCACGTCTTCCAGAAGTATTCGAAAAACTAAAAGAAGATGATTTATTATTAATTACAGCAGACCACGGTAATGACCCAGTGCATCATGGTACTGATCATACACGTGAATATGTACCGTTATTAGCATATAGCCCAAGCATGAAAGAAGGCGGAAAAGAGTTACCACTTCGTCAAACATTTGCTGATATTGGTGCAACTGTAGCAGAAAACTTCGGTGTGAAAATGCCAGAATACGGAACAAGCTTCTTAAACGAGCTAAAGAAATAGGGGGATAAACAAATGAATCGTGAACTTATTACAAAATCAGCTTCATATTTAAAAGAGAAATTTCAAGAGACACCACAAGTAGGACTAATCCTTGGATCTGGACTAGGTGTATTAGCAGATGAAATCGAGAACGCAGTAACAGTACCTTACAGTGAAATCCCTGAATTCCCAGTTTCAACTGTAGAAGGCCATGCAGGTCAACTAGTATTCGGTACACTTCAAGGTGTAACGGTAGTAGCAATGCAAGGACGTTTCCACTTCTATGAAGGATACGATATGCAAAAAGTAACATTCCCAGTTCGTGTTATGAAAGAACTAGGGGTAGAAACAGTTGTTGTAACAAATGCAGCTGGTGGTGTAAATACATCATTCGAACCAGGCGATCTTATGTTAATTTCAGATCACATTAACTTCATGGGTACAAATCCATTAATCGGACCAAATGATTCTGAAATGGGTGTACGTTTCCCTGATATGTCTACATCATATACAGTAGAGCTTCGCGAAATGGCGAAACAAGTTGCAGCAGACTTAAATATTAAAGTACAAGAAGGTGTATACGTTGGAATGACAGGTCCTGTATATGAAACACCTGCTGAAATTCGTATGCTTCGTACACTTGGCGGAGATGCAGTTGGTATGTCAACAGTACCTGAAGTAATTGTAGCGCGTCACGCTGGTATGAAAGTACTTGGTATTTCTTGTATTTCAAATATGGCAGCTGGTATTTTAGATCAGCCACTTCACCACGATGAAGTAATCGAAACGACAGAACGTGTTAAAGCTAACTTCTTAGCATTAGTAAAAGCAATCGTAAAACAAATGAAGGGGTGACCTCACAATGAGAATGGTGGACCTAATTGCAAAAAAACGTGACGGACATGCATTAACGACAGAAGAAATTAACTTTATTGTTGAAGGATATACAAATGGTGATATTCCTGATTATCAAGTAAGTTCACTTGCAATGGCAATTTTCTTCCAAGATATGAACGATCAAGAACGTGCAGATTTAACGATGGCAATGGTAAATAGCGGTGATACAATCGACTTATCAGCTATTGAAGGAGTAAAAGTAGATAAGCACTCCACAGGTGGCGTTGGTGATACAACAACACTTGTATTAGGTCCATTAGTAGCCGCTTTAGGTGTACCGGTTGCAAAAATGTCTGGACGTGGTCTAGGACATACTGGTGGTACAATTGATAAATTAGAAGCAGTTCCAGGATTCCATGTTGAAATCGAAAATGATGAATTCATGCGTCTTGTAAATGAAAATAAAATCGCAGTTATTGGTCAAAGTGGAAACTTAACACCTGCGGATAAAAAATTGTATGCACTTCGTGATGTAACGGCAACAGTAAACTCAATTCCGCTTATTGCAAGCTCAATTATGAGTAAAAAAATTGCTGCTGGTGCAGATGCAATTGTTCTTGATGTAAAAACTGGAGCAGGTGCATTTATGAAAACAGATGAAGATGCAAAACGTTTAGCAGAAGCAATGGTACGCATTGGTAATAACGTTGGTCGTAATACGATGGCTGTTATTTCTGATATGAGTCAACCACTTGGTGAGGCTATTGGTAACGCACTTGAAGTACAAGAAGCAATTGATACGTTACAAGGTAAAGGACCGAAAGATTTAGAAGAGTTATGTTTAACGCTTGGAAGTCAAATGGTATACCTTGCTGGACAAGCTTCATCTCTAGAAGATGCACGTGAGAAATTAATTGAAGTAATGAACAACGGTAAGGCGCTAGAATCATTTAAAACGTTCTTATCAGCGCAAGGCGGCGATGCATCTGTTGTTGATGATCCTTCTAAATTACCACAAGCACAATTTAAAATTGAAGTGGAAGCGAAGGAAGACGGTTATGTATCAGAAATCGTTGCAGATGAAATCGGAACAGCAGCAATGCTTTTAGGAGCAGGACGTGCGACGAAGGAATCTGAAATTGATTTAGCAGTTGGCTTAATGCTTCGTAAAAAAGTAGGGGACAGCGTGAAAAAAGGTGAATCCCTTGTTACCATTTACGCAAACCGTGAAAATGTAGAAGACGTAAAAGCAAAAATTTATGAGAACATGAAGATCTCTAAAGAGCATGTAGATGCACCAACATTAGTGCACGGCATCGTTACTGAATAATAAAGAAGGGCCAGGGAGTATTTCTCCTTGGCTTTTTTTACTATTTTTTGTTTATAATAATAATGGGTGAAAATATGATTAGAATTTGTGCAATAACAAAAACAGATGAAGTATTATATGATGTTTCGCTAGAGGAAACAAAGAAAGACCATATTGTATGGTATTGGCTAGATTTATATAAGCCAACGAAAGAAGAGTATACATACATTTTGCAAGATCATTTTAAGTTCCATCCCCTTGCAATTGAAGACTGCATAGAATATGTACAGAGGCCAAAAGTTGATTTTTATGATGGATATAACTTTTTAGTTCTTCATGCATTTGGTGAGGATGGATTAGAACCGCACGAGATTGATTTATTTATTAGTGATCGTTATATTGTTTCTTTCCATTTTTCTCATAACAATGCAATTGAAAGAGTATGGAAAACGCTTGGAGAAAAGAAGCGTATTAAAAATAGTCCTTTACACGTAGCGCATACAATTATCGATCAAATTGTAGATGACTATTTTGCGCCTGTATATTACATTGAGGATCATTTAAATGCAATTGATGATAATTTAACGGGTGAAACGGCAGGAAGTGTACTAGAAGAAGTATTTGATATACGTGCAGATTTATCGAAGTTAAGACGTACAATTATTCCGATGCGTGATTTATTGTATCGTATTTTAAATTCGACTCGTTTTTACGGTATAAGTGATCATGAAATTTATTTTAAAGATATACATGATCATTTGCTTAAACTGACCGAAATGATTGAAGCAAGCCGGGAGTTAACAGCAGATATTCGAGATAGCTATTTTTCATTAAACTCGCATCATATGAATAACATTATGAAAACATTAACTGTATTCTCGACTATTTTCATGCCATTAACATTTATTGCGGGAGTATATGGAATGAACTTTACGCATATGCCAGAGCTCGGTGGACAATATAGTTATTTTATTTGTTTACTTATTATGGCACTAATTGGCGGCGGCATGATGGCTTGGTTTTATAAAAAAGGATGGTTTAAGTAAAAAACACCGAGGGAAAATTCCTCGGTGTTTTTACTTAACCAATAGCATGTAATACGAACATGGCTAAGAATAAGCATGTAATGATATACATAGACGGTGCGACTTCTTTACGCTTTCCAAGAGCAACTTTTAAGATAGGATAAGCAATAAATCCGAACGCAATGCCATCAGCTATACTATATGTGAGCGGGATCATGA
>NZ_JAKUFR010000058.1:0-31969 GCF_022663555.1 Bacillus cereus group sp. BfR-BA-01381 | reverse complement strand
AATATATCGACGATTCGACATAGGATATCGACTTACCGACACGAAACGACAATATTAAGAAGCACGGTTATTGTTCGGGAAATTATTATAGAAGAAAAATATATGAAACCTACATCGTATAGCACATGAAATAGCACCATTATAAGCTGTAACGCACAAGTTGCACAGCCAACGCAACGACAACTCGCTTTACTCATCATCATGTATTTGCTCTTACTAGACGTAGATAGGTGAGAAACATAGTATGATTTTTAGTAAACGTTTAAAAGAAGAACGAGAAAAATGAAAGAAATCCCCTACACCAGCTGTTCTTTTCACTCAAATTGTGTACTATAAAGGATAGGACGACATAAAGAAGGGGATATTTAGAATGGAATTTCATGAACAGAAGATTTTGCCGGCAGTAAGGCAAATTAAAGATTTGGAAAAGCTATTACATAGTTCGTATGAGTATATCGTTATTTTAGATATTCATGTCGGTCAATTGAAGAGTGTTATATCACTTGCGAAGCAATACTGTAAAAAGGTGTTTTTACATGTGGATTTAATTCATGGTTTGCAGAGTGATGGGCATGCGACGGAGTATTTATGTCAGGAGTTTAGACCGTACGGGTTACTTTCAACGAAGGCGAGCGTGATTATGAAGGCGAAGCAAAAAGGTGTTGTGGCAATTCAGCGTATTTTTTTAATCGATTCGAGTGCAATGGAGAAGAGCTGCAATCTTTTAGATAAGACGAAACCGGATTATATAGAGGTACTTCCTGGAGCATTAACGGACGTGATCGCTGAAGTGAAAGAGCGTACTGGTGTACCGATTTTAGCGGGTGGTTTTATTCGTACAGTGGATGATGTGGAGAAAGCGTTAAATGCTGGTGCGACAGCAATTACGACATCAAAACGCGAACTATGGAAACATTACCAAAAAAAGTGACGAAAATGTGAAATAATTCTGTTGACACCGCTTTCATTAACGGTTAACATTATAGACAAGTTAATAAACGTGACGGAGAAAAGAAGAGATCCACATTTCATTGTTTCTATATAAATTTATATAGAAGCGTGCAAAGCTGTGGGTCTTTTTCTTTTGATAAAAACGAATGGCCATTCATTTTACCTCTATCACATTTGGAAGCGTTTAAATTGATTGTGGAGGGATACTATGTCAGCATTTTTAGGAGAGTTAATAGGGACTGCGTTGTTAATCGTACTTGGTGGCGGCGTTTGTGCTGGTGTAAGTTTAAAGAAGTCGTTTGCGAAAGATTCTGGTTGGATTGTTATTACAATGGGCTGGGGCTTAGCAGTAGCGGTTGCAGCGTATGCGGTTGGATCAATTAGTGGGGCACATTTGAATCCAGCTTTAACGATAGGATTAGCATTTAAGGGAGCGTTCCCATGGAGTGACGTACCTGGTTATATCGCAGCACAAATGATTGGGGCAATTATCGGGGCAGTTATCGTATATTTACATTACTTACCACACTGGAAAGAAACAGAGGATCCAGGAACAAAGTTAGGTGTATTTGCAACAGGTCCAGCAATTCCGAACACATTTGCAAACCTTTTAAGTGAAATGATTGGAACATTCGTTTTAGTATTTGGTATATTAGCAATTGGTGCAAATAAATTTGCAGATGGATTAAATCCATTTATCGTAGGTTTCTTAATTGTAAGTATTGGTTTATCATTAGGTGGAACGACAGGATACGCAATCAACCCAGCACGTGATTTAGGTCCGCGTATCGCGCACTTCTTCCTTCCGATTGCAGGAAAAGGCGGTTCAAATTGGAAGTATGCATGGATCCCAGTAGTAGGTCCGATTTTAGGTGGATCACTTGCAGGATTATTCCATCAAGTTGTATTTGAAGGAAAACAAAATGCAGCACTTATTTATGTAATTATTGCAACTGTGATTGTACTAGCAATCTCTTATATGACAAGCAAAAAAAGTGGAAGCAATACAAATAGTAGAAAAGTAGCATAAGGGGGAAACCGATATGAAAAAATATATTCTTTCATTAGACCAAGGAACAACTAGCTCACGCGCAATTCTGTTCAATAAAAAAGGTGAAATTGTTCATTCAGCTCAAAAAGAATTTACACAACATTTTCCAAAGCCAGGCTGGGTAGAGCATAACGCGCAAGAAATTTGGGGATCTATTTTAGCAGTTATCGCAACTTGTTTAAGTGAAGCTGATGTAAAACCAGAACAAATCGCTGGTATCGGTATTACGAACCAACGTGAAACAACGGTTGTATGGGATAAAACAACTAGTAAACCAATTTACAACGCAATCGTATGGCAATCTCGTCAAACAGCTGAAATTTGTGATGAGTTAAAAGAAAAAGGTTATGGCGAAATGGTTCGCGAAAAAACAGGTCTTTTAATTGATGCATACTTCTCTGGTACGAAAGTAAAATGGATTTTAGATAACGTTGAAGGTGCAAGAGAGAAAGCAGAAAACGGCGATCTATTATTCGGAACAATTGATTCGTGGCTTGTATGGAAACTATCTGGTGGTAAAGCGCACGTAACGGATTACTCAAATGCATCACGTACATTAATGTTTAACATCCACGACTTAAAGTGGGATGATGAGCTTCTAGAAATGTTAACAGTACCAAAGAGCATGCTTCCAGAAGTACGTCCATCATCTGAAGTGTATGGAGAAACAATTGACTATCACTTCTTCGGTCAAAATGTACCGATTGCAGGTGTAGCTGGTGACCAACAAGCAGCATTATTTGGACAAGCTTGTTTCGGTGAAGGTATGGCGAAAAATACTTACGGAACTGGTTGCTTCATGTTAATGAACACTGGTGAAAAAGCAGTAGCTTCTGAGCATGGTCTATTAACAACAATTGCATGGGGAATAGATGGTAAAGTAAACTATGCATTAGAAGGAAGTATTTTCGTAGCAGGTTCTGCAATTCAATGGTTACGTGACGGAATGCGCATGTTTAAAGATGCGAGTGAGAGTGAAGTGTATGCTTCTCGCGTTGAATCAACTGACGGTGTATACGTTGTACCAGCGTTCGTAGGTTTAGGTACACCGTACTGGGATAGTGAAGTACGCGGCGCTATGTTTGGTGTAACACGCGGTACGACGAAAGAGCATTTTATTCGTGCAACACTAGAATCTTTAGCTTACCAAACGAAAGACGTATTATGCGCAATGGAAGCAGATTCAGGTATTGAACTAAAAACATTACGCGTTGATGGCGGAGCGGTTAAAAATAACTTCTTAATGAAGTTCCAAAGTGATATTTTAGATGTTCCTGTAGAGCGTCCGGTGATCAATGAAACGACTGCTTTAGGTGCAGCATACTTAGCTGGTCTTGCGGTTGGATATTGGAAAAACCAAGATGAAATTAAAGAACAGTGGCATATGGACAAACGCTTCGAACCAACGATGGAAGCGGAAACAAGCGAAGAGCTATATGCTGGATGGAAAAAAGCAATTGAAGCAACAAAAGCTTTCAAATAATCATAAACAGTGTTATAATGGTGACAAGTTAATAATTCGGTAGGAGATTTGGAGAGACCACAACACGCTATAGAGGCGAAATCTATAGCGGAGTTTGTGGTCTCTTTTTTCGTTATCAAAGGGAGGAATTACCATGAAATTTTCAAGTAAACAACGTAAAGACGTATTAAACGGAGTAAATAAACAAGAATTAGATGTGATCGTAATTGGTGGAGGTATTACTGGTTCTGGTATTGCATTAGATGGAGCAACACGCGGGTTATCAACAATTGTGTTTGAAATGCAGGACTTTGCAGCAGGTACATCAAGTCGTTCAACGAAGCTTGTACACGGTGGTCTACGTTATTTAAAACAACTTGAAGTGAAAATGGTAGCAGAGGTGGGTAAAGAGCGTGCGATCGTATATGAGAACGGTCCCCATGTAACAACACCAGAGTGGATGTTACTTCCGTTCCATACAGGCGGTACGTTTGGATCATTCAGTACATCAATTGGTCTTCGTGTATACGACTTCTTAGCAGGTGTAAAACGAAGCGAGCGCAGAAAAATGTTTAACCGTGAAGAAACGCTGAAGAAAGAGCCTCTTGTAAAACAAGAAGGATTAAAAGGCGGCGGTTACTACGTAGAATATCGTACAGACGATGCGCGTCTTACAATTGAAGTAATGAAAGAAGCAATTGAGCACGGTGCAAAAGCTGTTAACTATGCAAAAGTAGATAGTTTCTTATATAAAGATGGAAAAGTATGTGGTGTACGTGTAATCGATTTACTAGATGGTGAAGTATACGAAGTTTACGGTAAGAAAATTGTAAACGCAGCTGGTCCTTGGGTAGATACACTTCGTGAAAAAGATAACTCGAAAAAAGGAAAAGTACTTCAGTTATCAAAAGGTGTTCACTTAGTAATTGACCAAAAACGTTTCCCATTAGGGCAAGCAATTTACTTCGATACACCAGATAAACGTATGGTATTCGCGATTCCACGCGGCGGGAAAACTTATGTAGGTACAACAGATACGTTCTATGATAAAGACGCAGCTGTACCACAAATGACAACAGAAGATCGCACATACATCATTAATGCGATTAACTACATGTTCCCAAGCGTAAAAATTACGGAAAAAGACATCGAGTCAAGCTGGGCTGGCGTACGTCCGTTAATTTACGAAGAAGGTAAGAGTGCATCTGAAATTTCTCGTAAAGACGAAATTTGGACTTCTGAATCTGGTTTAATTACAATCGCAGGTGGTAAATTAACAGGATACCGCAAAATGGCTGAAATGGTAGTAGACTATGTAACGAACTTACTACAAAAAGAAGGTCATAGTGCATATCCGAAGAGCACAACGAAACATATGCCAATCTCTGGTGGACATGTAGATGGCTCTAAAGGATTACCAGCGTTTATCGCGAAAAAAGCAGGCGAAGGTACGAAATACGGTTTAACGACAGCACAAGCAGAAGAATTCGCGAAATTCTATGGCTCTAACGTTGACGTACTGTTCGAATTAGCGAAAAAACATAAAGACGAAGCGAAAGAATACAACATGCCGCTAGACGTTCTAATCCCACTTGTATACGCAATGGATTACGAAATGACAGCAAAACCAGTCGACTTCTTCGTACGCCGCAGAGGCGCTGTATTCTTCAACATCCACTGGGTATACGAGTGGAAAGAAGCAGTAATCAACTACATGGCTGCAAAACTAGGCTGGAGCAAAGAAGAGCAAATGAAATACACAGCTGAATTAGAGAAAGCATTAACAGACGCTGTCATTCCTGTAGATCAACAAGAGCATGCAGCTGCATTAGCGTAAAATAGAGAAACACCTGAAGAGAAACTCTTTAGGTGTTTTTTATCTTGACTAAAAATAAATAAAATGTGTTACAATGATGGTAGAGTATATAGTATGAATTTTGCATAAAATAAAGAAGACAGAAGCCTGAGAAACTTCTGCCTTTGTAACCTAACTTGCTATTGTGGTGGTAGTAGGTGCGGTTATAAGAAAATTACATTAACGTTTTAGCCGAGAACCGCCCTTACCTTTTCCACGAAGCAGGGTGGTTCTCGCTTTTTTGTATACAGAAATTAGCCACGGACCGACGTATCTTCTACCGATGACAATGCCAGCTCCGGTTAGGATACCGTACATGAATTTCATTACAAACATCGCGATCATATTATCACCTCCCCCTTTTTTCGAAATGGAAGAGATGATTGCCACACCTACTAGTTATAGCTTATTAAGTTACAGTTTAATTGTATTATGTTTTAAAATAGGGAACAAGACAAATGGATGAAAAGCCCTAGTTTTAAATGGTTGGGTAGTGTGTAAAGCGTGTTTTGTCATATACAACTTATTTGTGACCGCCTACAAGTTAAGGTTTTCATTCAACCTTGTTAAATAAACAAACATAACTAAAAAATAAGGATAATGATAGCAACGTTCAGATGAAATAAACAACAGAACTAGAAAAGCAGTAGATCAACAATAGCAAGCAGCTGCGTTATGTATAGAAATTCAAATACTATACTTGTATTTTATAACTCGAAAACCTAATATTTAGTTTATTGAGATAAGTGTAATACAAAAAAATAAGATACCGATATGAGGTGTATCATGAAAAAATTAATTACTTACGACCCTGCAATCCAGATGGCATATCTGTATGTAATTCCATTCACTTCAGAAATTGAGATTGAATCAACTGAAGAATTGGAAGAAAATCCGACATTAAATTTAGATATAGATCAATTCGATCGTATAGTGGGGATAGAGTTTTTTGGAGAAAATGCTCGTAAATTAAAAGAATTAACAAATAAGAGTAAAATATATATAAAGAAAACTTCAAATGATAATACATACATATACTCATTTAGACTTTCTCAGGATACTCATTTGCAAAAAGTGTTATTTCATAATATCGTATTTTATTTTTCGGATAAGAAGTATGAAGAATTTATCGGTTTTGATATTATGAAGCCCTCTTTGTATGGCTATGAGATATTAGATTCTTTAAGTGAGTGTTAGGAAGAAGGGGGACCCTGATTAAATGGGTTCTTTTTTATTTAGCGGTTTTTGAAGAAGAATTTCAAAATGAAAGAGCGCCTTGGGAGAAAGACGCTCTTTAGGTGAATGTATTGTAACGACTATTCGGTTTATTATATGTAAGTTGCTGAGGAAGTGTTTTATAAAAAACGTTATTACCCTCTGTATTTTTTTGTAAATTTATAAAACTTTTCCATACAGTGCGTCGTCTAATATATGGGAAGGAGGAAATGATGTGGATGAATTAATGATAGAAGCGTTTGAAATAGAAGATAAGGAACTCCTTATCGATGAAATTATGAACAAGTATGGACAAGAAGTCTTGCAGCTTGTGTATTCATATGTAAACAATAAAGAAATTGCTGAGGATGTAACGCAAGATATATTTATGAAATGCTATAAATCTCTTCATACATACAAAGGGAAGTCGAATGTGAAAACGTGGTTATGGAGAATTGCGATTAATCAATGTAAGGACTATATAAAAAGTTGGTATAACAAAAAGGTGATCGTGACAGAGGATGAATCTGCTTATATGGGGGTTCAAAATGATAGTGTCGAACAAACTGTTATGCAAAATGCCGAGGACCGTGAGCTCGCGTCTGCAGTAATGAATTTACCGATCAAATATCGAGAAGTCATTTATCTATTTTATTATGAAGAATTATCAATTAAAGAGATTGCTACAGTAATAGAGATAAAGGAAAACACGATAAAAACGAGACTGAAAAAAGCGAAGGAGCTTTTGAAGAAAGGATTGGAGGAATAATCAAATGGAAGATCGATTAAAAGGCCTGCGAAAATCAATGGAGAATAAAACGTTTAAACATTTGAGTTTTTCTGATCAACATCGAAAGCAGGTGCACGAAAAAATCAATGCTTCGAACGAGAAGGAAGAGGACATCTCGTTAGCGATTTTACAACTCCTCAGTAATGAAAAAACAGGATACGAATTGTCACAGCTGCTACGAGGAAGAGGGATTCGAAAATTCGAAGGAAATGAAGGGTTTTTATATACCGTATTACATCGTCTAGAGCAGAATCGTTTTATTCAATCAAGTTGGGATCATGAAGGAGCCAAATATTATCAATTAAATGATAAAGGAAGAAAGATGCTGCGAAAGGCAGAAAAAAATGCTACGAAGGTACAATTTATACTAAAAGGCTTAGTACAGGAGTGAGGCGGAATTGAATAAAAAAGGGGATCGTTTTGTAAGCGAAGTTACGAATCATATTAAATCAAATGAAGCAAAGAGCTTTGTAGCAACGGAACTAGATTTTCACCTAAAACAGGCGAAGAACACATGGATAGAAAAAGGTTTGAGTGAGGAGGTCGCTGAAAATAAAGCAGTGGAACAAATGGGGAGTCCAATTAAACTAGGGCAAGAACTTAATAAACTTCATAAGCCAAAGGTGGATTGGTTTTTACTTATTTTATTAGTGGCTGCTATGGGGTTAGGTTTTTTACCGGTTTTAGTTTTTGAATATACGAATGATGTAATAATAAATAAGGTGATATTTGTTATTCTCGGTGTTGTAACAGCGATTGGGATGATGTTACTTGATTATCGGAAATTAGAGAGAATGGGATGGTTGTTTTATATAATCGGAGTAGTTATCCTGTTAATGCTATACTGTTTTCCAAACGCTTCAATGATTGGAGAACCGTTAATACAAATCGGCCCAATTGCAATTGACTGTCTAATGGCAGTGCCTTTCTTTTTTCTAGCTTGGGCTTCTTTTTTTAGTGATAGTAGGTTAAAGATTATACATCTTGTGGTTTTATATTTATTTTCTTTGTATTTATTTTTAATTGTATCCACCCTTTCGTCAATTTTTATCTATATTACGATGGTATTCGTTATGCTTTGGTGGAGTAAGCTAGGAAAGAAAACGTCGTTGATTATTACGATTGTACCTATTTGTTTATTTATGATCAAGGTATCCGTATCATGGTCTTCAGGATACCACCTAGATAGACTTTTAGGGTATTTAAATCCTGAGAGTGATGCAGGTGGCGCAGGATTTATGTATATACGATTAAAAGAGGTAATGTCATCAGCAGGTTGGTTTGGTACATCTGGAGATACAAAATTCATCCCTGCTCCGGATACTGATTTTGTATTTGCAAGTTTGACTTACTATTATGGGTATTGGCTTGCGTTAATTCTTGTCTTCGTTCTTTCTCTTTTTGTAGCAAGATTAATAGTCATCTCTTATAAAGTAAATGATCGGTACGGTAAATTGCTGCTCGTTGGTGGATTGACTCTTTTTGTATTCCAGTTCATTTATAATGTTGGGATGATACTAGGATTATTGCCGCTTGCTGCTATATCCTTACCTTTTATTAGTTACGGATTAACGCCGACTGTATTTCATGCGCTTATAATGGGGATTGTGCTGAGTGTGTATAGACGTAAGGGTGTTTCATTCAGAATGAGAAAAACACCTTGATACTTATATAAGTTGCATATAAAAGAATGCATTATTATGATCAAGTACAAACGTAAATAGATAGCAAAAGGGGGTTATGATAAATAACCCTCTTTTCGTGTTTAAATAAGTGCACTTGCTTTTATAGAAGTACATAATTCAGAATGAGAAATTGATTCAGCTAGTTGTTGTAAATAGGCGTATTCTTCCGCATCTTTTTCGGAAGTGTTAGGATCTAGTAAAGGTGAGGATAGAAGTACGTCAATCGTAAGAATGTCTGCATCGTGAGAAGTGATGTGATAACCTGCAAAAACAGGTCATTTTAAGAAATTTAAGTAAGTGCTTGTTTGTATGCGTATCACTATTTTATGTACAATAAAAGAAAAGAAAAGAAAAGCCTCTTATGAGATGGGGAGAGAACATTTTATGTCCAGCCAACAATTAGTGAATTTACGCATTGATTTTGCTTTTAAACAATTATTTGGCACAAGTGGAAATGAAGATATTTTAATTGCTTTTTTAAATGCGATGTTACAGGATTCTTTAGAATCACCCATTGTTTCGTTACAATTCGCAAATCCACATTTACACAGGGAACATGAAGAAGATAAGTTATCTATCTTAGATATTTCAGCTACATTAGACACAGGAACAAAAGTCAATGTAGAAATACAACTCAATAATAATCATGATATGATTAAACGCAGTTTATATTATTGGGGAAGGTTATACACAGCTCAACTTCAAAAGGGAATGCCATACAGCTCTCTTCATAAAACAATTACAATCAATTGGTTAAATTTCGTTATGTTTCCTGAATACGAGGCATTCCATACAACAGGAGTTTTATGGAATCGCCAACAACATAAAATGTTGAGTAGTCATATCGAAGTTCACATCGTAGAGATTTCGAAACTTATGCAACAGTGGCGGAATGAACAAGTAAATCCTTGGGAAGATTTGTTTGTTCGTTGGTTATTATTACTTCCGGCAAACGAGGATGAACAACTAACCCAAACATTGGAGGACATTGCGATGAACCAAGATCCGATTTTACAAAAAGCGATGAATAAATGGGAGCGTATGAGTCAAGATTCTTCTTTCCGACAAGCATATGAGGCAAGAGAGAAAGCTTTGATGGATGAAGCCGCAAAGTTCGCTCATGCTCGTAATGAAGGAAAGAAAGAGGGGATTGAAGAAGGTAAGATTCAATTAATTCGTGGAATGCATAAAAATGGAATGACAATCGAAGATATTGCAAAGTTTACAAATTTACGTTTAGAAGAAATACGAAGCATTTTACAAGTCTAAATGATAAAAAGAACACCTCCATTGAATTTGCATACTTAATATGCGAATTCGGGAGGTGTTCTAATATGTGTCCCGTTTTCGGGGTTCACTTCAATTATCGAGGTGTTTTCATTATAAGCTCAAAACTCTCCGCATCAGCCCCAAGTATAAAAGGACTAACCTCGCCAACGCTATAAAGTTGCAATTCATGCATCGCGCGTGTACAAGCAGTATAGAACAATCTACGAACGCTCTCATCGCTGTATACATCTTTAGAAGCATTGTAAATAATAACAGCATCAAATTCGATACCTTTCGCTAAGTAAGCAGGGATCACGACGATACCTTGCTCATAATCGGCTGAGTTACTCTTCACGAGTTTAATATTCTCGATATGACTAAGCGCTTCGTAAGCAGCGGCACTTTCAGCTGCAGATTTACATATAATTGCGATCGTATTGTGCTGCTCTGTTTGTAGTTCAGCAACTTTGGCAGTAATATGTTTGTGCAGTTCTCTATCATTTGATACTTTCGTCACTGTAGGTTTCTCTCCGTCACGTTCAAAGGCGTGAATGTTCTTTCCTTCTGGTACGAGAGCGCGTGTGAACTCAATAATCGGTTTTGTTGAGCGATAGCTACGAGTTAAGTTAATGCCGTTTGTTTCGTCTGGCCCGTATAAATTCGTAAGTGTATCGAAATTCACTGTTTCACTCGCATGGGCAAATATCGCTTGGTTAAAGTCTCCGAGTACCGTCATTCTCGCAGCAGGGAAGAGGCGTTTTAAAAACTCGAACTGGAACGGTGAATAATCTTGCGCTTCGTCAACGAGTACGTGTTTAATCGATCTGTTCGTTTGGAAGCCTTCAATTAATTCTTTTAAAAGTAAAAATGGAGTCGCATCCTCGTAATATAACTTTCCTTCATCGAGCATGTTCACCGTTAAGGAGCAAATGTCATCCCAGTTTTTCGGTTTTTCTCCCGTAACCCATGATGCATCTGTGAAAAGTTGTTTATATATGCCTGTGAAATTGATAAAGCGCAATGTTTGAACACCTTTGCGAAGTGGTTTCAATTTTTTACGGACAATCATACGTCCAAGTACTTTCGCTTCTTTCTCAAAATCGTTAAAGGAGTTGTCGTCGAACTCACCTTTTTTCTGTAAATATTTATAAGCCTTTTGATATTCATCTTTACTAAGTAATTCAATTTCCTCTTCTACCCAAGGCTTTTTCAGTTCTGTTTTTTCAATTTCATCTATTTGTTTATTTAGCCAATCCGTTAACTTTTCAATTCGATTATGGAAACGGAGGGAGGAGTCGGTATTGTAAAATTGCTCTGTAATTTCTTTAGCAGAAACAATTAGCTTTCCTTTAAATTTCATTCCTCTAAATAGCATGCCTGAAGATTCAAGAGATTGTCTGTACGCTCGAATCATCTCGAAAAATTGAGTAGATGCCTTAAATCGGATGCTCGCATTTCTCGTTTTATAGGTAGGGCTATTCGTTTCAGTTAGCATATATTCTAATTGCTCATAAGGATCTTCAACATCAAATGACTTGCTTAGTCTATGGTTTAAATATTCTTGGAATGTCACTTGCTGCATATTTTCTTCGCCGAGTTCAGGTAGTACGTTAGATACGTAGCTATTGAACATAGAGTTAGGGGAGAAGAGAATAATTTGATCCGCTTTTAGCCATTCGCGATATTTATATAGTAAGTAGGCGATTCGTTGCAGCGCAGCGGACGTTTTACCGCTACCAGCAGCTCCTTGCACGATAAGAAGTCGACCTTCATCGTGACGAATAATTTCATTTTGTTCGCGCTGAATTGTAGCGACGATACTTTGCATATGTTTGTTTGTACCTTTTCCGAGCGCTTGTTGCAAGATCTCATCACCAATTGTAAGGCTCGTATCGAACATAGAATCAATCTCGCCATTTTGAATAATGTATTGTAATTTTTTCTCCACATTGCCGTGAATTACGCCTCCTGGTGTACTGTATTCAGCTGGTCCTGGTGGATAATCGTAGTACACACTTGAAATGGGTGCGCGCCAGTCATATATAAGAAAGTTTTCTCCGCTTGCATCAGTAAGCGTGGCTACACCGATATAAATTTGCTCCGCAGCAGATTCTCCTTCTTCTTTAAAATCAATTCTTCCGAAATAAGGTGCTTTATGCATGCGTCTTAATGCGGCAAGTCGATTAAAGGTGTGCTTATGAGTAATTTGTGTGACAGCTAGTGACTGAGCTTGTTGCCTTAAGTTGATAACTGTTTCCAGATAATCATCAAAAGTATCCGTGTTCACTTTCACATCATCCCAAAAGTGTTTACGAATATTGATTACTTCTGCCCGGCGTCTGCCAGTTTCGTTTTCCAGTTTATCAATTTGCTCCGTAATCGTTTCTATTACGGTATTCAATCGTTTTTGCTCTAAATCAAGTTTTTTGTTCATACGGTAAGCACTCCTTTAAAAGTGAAAAATAGGGGTTGACTGAAGATGTGTTTTGGTATAAAATTAAGATACGGATAAATACGTTCTTTATATTTTATGAAATGTGTTTCTGTACTAATTTAACATAGTTTTTTAATTTAATCAATGATAATAAGATAAACCTTGGTTCCATGTTACGTGGATCAAGGTTTTTTTGTGTTTTAAGAGGGATGCGCGGTTATTGTCGGTTTCTGTCGGTAAGTCGATATAATTGAAAAATCGCTGATATAATTTATTCAAAGGACCAACTATATAATTTCATTTACCGAATCCGGACGTAACGTACCGCAAAAGAGGGCAAATAAAAAAGCTCGGGATTAGCCCGAGCTCTTCATTATTTCTTTTCGTCTTTCTTAGCGTCAGCTTTTTGCTCTTTGAAAAGATCTTTCAAATCTTTATCGTCAACTTTTACGTCAGCTTTTTTGATTTCTTTCATCATAAGGTCGTTCATGAATTCGCCATCTTGTGCTTTCTTTTGAACGATTTCTTTTTTGATGTCAGCTTTAGATTGTTCGAATGATTTTTCTGGCTCTTTAATGTCTGTTACTTTAATGATATGGTAACCGAATTGTGATTTCACAGGTTCGCTTACTTCATCTTTTTTCAGCTTGTAAGCAGCCTCTTCGAATTCTTTAACCATTTTGCCAGGTCCGAAGAATCCTAAGTCTCCACCTTTTTCTTTTGAACCAGTATCTTCAGAGTATTGTTTTGCTAACTCTTCGAAAGATTTACCTTGTCCAAGTTCTTCTTTTACCTTTTTCGCAGTTGCTTCATCTTTTACAAGAATGTGGCTTGCTTTAATTTCAGGCTTGTAGTTATCTTTCAATTCTTTATCAGTGATTGTTTTCTCAATAGCTTTTTCTTGCGCTAATTGAGCACGTACACCAGTTTTTAACGTTTCTTCTTTAATACCTTGTTGTTTTAATAGTGTATCGAATTGATCACCGTATTGTTTTTTCATTTCATCGAACTTTTTGTCTACTTCTTTGTCTTCAACTTTGTAGTTTTTAATAAGTACTTTTTCCATAACCATGTTATTTAGTACTTGTTTACCAGCTTGTGTTTTCATTTGCTCGTAGAATTCTTCTTTTGTAATGTCACCAGCTTTAGATGTAACGATTTTGTCTGATGATGATGTTCCACATGCTGATAATGCGATTACACTTGTTGCGGCTAAGGCAAGCATAGCTTTCTTCATTCGATAAACACTCCTACTATTATGTATTTTTAATTTATCCTATACCAATGAATTTTAGTTCATCAGAGCCCGATTAAGTCTCACTGATACTTTTGCTTTTTTTTGTTGGTAAAGCGCGCTTAACAGGGCTTACCGAGGCTTTAGGATAAAGTTAAGATGCGTGTCATTTATTTCATAGTATAAGCAATATGTACAAAATTTAATATATCATATTTCGACGTGTTTTCATATTGATAAAGAAAAATTAACCAGTACGTGTCAGATTTTGAAGGTGTACCATATTGGGCGTATGCCGCATATACAGAATAGAGGAGGGGATGGGGATGAATTCTCAACTTATTTTATTACTTGTACTGTTTATTTTATTGGTTATAGTAGGTATAATTTGCTTATAGAGGAAAAAAGTGAGGAAGGGGCTTTCCTTCCTCACTTTCCATGAAATATAATTTCTATATAACTAGAAATTAATAAAATTGTTATACATACATTAATAACCCGAAAGACACCGGGTTGGCGGCTCGCAGATATTTGTTTTCGTTCACACAGTGTATGTGTCATGAAATTCGTGTAAAATATAACAAGAAGTGCGAATGCGACAAAAACAACTGTTATAAGTGTCATGAGGCGAGACCTCCTTTTGGCTAAAATACATATACTTTATATATTGTATCATACGATATTTTGTTCGTGTTATAAAATTCAGAAATAGAAGACTTTGTGTTAGAAAGTGAGGGAGAAAATGGACGTTGTTAGAAGATTAGAACAAGCTGAATACTACGTAGACCTACTATTTAAAATGATTGATGAAGAAAAGTGTCCATTTTATTCTTTGATCATAAAGAAAAAAGCTCGTAAAAAAGATGTTGAACGTATACTACATCTTTGTGAAAAGCTGAACGAACAATATGTAGCGGAGAAAGCAGAAGGACTTCTTTTGTTCGATGCGCTGTTAGATCAATTTGAAAAAGCGCTTCCACATCAGCTCGAAGTACACGAAACTGCGGAAGCGCTAGCAAAACAAGGTTTATTCAAACCGCTTATGAATGAATTCTTAAGCATGATTGCGAAAAAGTAAATAGATTACTTCTTAACTAACTTTTGATCGGATTCTGTAAAGTTCTCTTCAATATCTTCTAATGATTTCTCAAAAATATCGATGAAGTCTTGTCCGTAAATGTTACGCAAGATAGCAATCAGTTCGATATTTTCTGGGAACTTCCCATAAAAATTACGAAGTGCAAGAGCCCCATTAAACACTGAATTATTTTCAGGGTCATACTCCTCCATTAAGCGAAGTAGTAATTCTTCCCCTTTGTCTGTAATTTCAATGTACGTATTTCGTTTATCATCTTCTTTTTTCGAGAATACAAGATAGCCACGTTCTTCCAACTTTTTCGAGAAGTTAAACGCAGTTGATACGTGCATAACTCCAAACTTAGCAATCTCAGAAATAGAAGCCCCTTTTAAATGATAAGCGATTGTTAAAATATGATGCTCATTAATGTTTAAATCATAAGGTTTAATCCACATCTGCCAATCTTTCTCTACACATTTCCATAACGCTTTCGATAATTGAGCAATGCGTTGGCTGAAAATCATCGCTTCTTTTACCGAGTAATCTTTTTCTCCACTTTTCATATACTCACCCACTTTAACATTCTTTTTCATTACTATCTATTATGCCAGTAAAATAAAAATTAATAAAGTCTTTTTGTGAGAATTGTGAAAATTTTTTAAAAAAATGACATTCTATACAAATCATGCATAACTATGGAAGCGGTTTATAAGTCGTGAATACATGTGTTGTCCATACATGTTAAGTGATAACATATATTGTAAATGCATAAAAACACGGCATATCTATGTGATATGCCGTGTTAAGGTCAATTTATATAAAAAATATTTGTTATATGCAAAAAACTAAGCAGGAATTTGTTTACGCTTTTTCCGGAACAGCTTCTTGTAGTTTCTCAATTGATTTTTGAATGTCCAAAATCTCTTGCTCAATATGTCGTTTGTTTTGAGAAATATCTTGCTTCCAGTTAGAAAGTGTATCGTGCATGTCGTCTTTTAATTCTTGGAACACTTCTTTACCTTCTGAAGCAGTTTCAACGATTTGACGTTTTAATAATTTTGTATCAGCTGTAATATCAGCTAAAGTCTTTTTAATATCATTTCCTTTTTCTTTTAACTTACCGCGCATGTCTTTGCCAGAAGAAGGAGTTGAGAAAAGAACAGCTAGTCCAGCAACTGCTCCGCCGCAAATGACACCTGTAATAAAGGATTTAGCTTTTGACATAAAAGGAGACCTCCTTATTTTTTGTTCGTATTCATGATGTGAAAAAATATGCATATCTTTAAGACGAGGGAAAGGAAAGTGTGCAGTCCCTGGCATCTTAAGTGGAGAAACAAGCCGTGCCATATTTAATCACTTTAGGAAAGTGGCTTGTTATGTATGACTACTTATTATAGTGTCACTATTTCACGCTATTTGCAATTGTACTTGCGATGTTTTGTAAATTTTCCATTGTGTATTCATTTTGATGTGATTTCCAAACAGCACCGAAACCATCGTTTTCACCGTAGCGTGGAATTAAATGAAGGTGGAAGTGGAACACAGTTTGTCCAGCTTTTTCACCGTTGTTGTTAAGTAGGTTAAAGCCAACTGGATTAAACTCTGCTTTAATCGCATTTGCGATTTTTGGAACGACAGAAAAAATGTGTGATGCGATTTCTGGCGTTAACGCAAAAATGTCTTGTTTGTGAACTTTTGGAATAACAAGAGTATGTCCTTTTGTTACTTGACTAATATCTAAAAATGCAAGCACATGTTCATCTTCGTATACTTTTGAGCAAGGGATTTGCCCATCAATAATTTTACAAAAAATACAATTGTCCGCTGTATGATTCATTGATCTCATCCTTTCAAATATCCTTAGCCGTATTTTACCATAATTACATAAGAGAACAAACACGAAAAACAGGAAGCTGACTCAGCTTCCTGTTTTCTGAAGAGGGATTGAAAAAGCATTATCGTAATTTACGTTTCGCAGACACCTCATTTATTTAAGAAATGCACGGTAAATCGGCTAAAGTTTCTGCCGTAGACACCCCATTTTCAAGTGAAATGAATTGCAATCTTTTATAAAATGAAATTGTTTATTTTTTAAAACAGTATATGCTCTTTCAGAGACACCCCGTTTCGAAAATGAAACAAATGATCTGGTTATGTGTAAATTTCTTTGTCCAACATGGACACCCCATTTCATGATGACTTCACTATGTTGTTGTACTCATCAATAGGTGGTCGCTTTTTCAATGTGTTCCTTCTTCAATAATTATGATGTCCGCTTTCGTAATAATATATGCGAACAAATTTAAATTTTTTTTGAACACATCCATACTATGTAGTACAGCGTAATTTTTGGTAAGATAAATATAGAACGAATATAAATGAAGAAAGTGGTGTCGTATGAGCGAGTTATTGCGTGTAGAAAATGTTACAGGAGGATATACGAAACGACCTGTATTAAAAGATGTTTCGTTCTCTGTGAATAAAGGCGAACTTGTCGGCTTAATCGGTTTAAATGGAGCGGGTAAAAGTACGACGATTAAACATATTATCGGTTTAATGGAACCGAAAAAAGGAACTGTCACAATTAATGGGAAAACAATTCGTGATGATATGACAGCGTACCGTTCTAGTTTTTCGTTCATCCCAGAAACACCAGTATTATATGATGAGCTAACGCTAGAAGAACATTTGAAGTTAACAGCGATGGCTTACGGCGTTGATGAAAAACAATATGAAGAACGTGTAGGACAATTATTACAAGAATTTCGTATGAAAAATCGTTTGAAATGGTTTCCGTCTCATTTCTCAAAAGGGATGAAACAAAAAGTAATGATTATGAGTGCATTTTTAGTGGAGCCATCTCTTTACATTGTGGACGAACCGTTCGTTGGGCTTGATCCGTTAGCGATTCAATCACTCCTTCAAATGATGGATCAAATGAAAAAGAGCGGTGCAGGTATTTTAATGAGTACACATATTTTAGCGACGGCAGAGCGTTATTGTGATTCGTTCATAATTTTGCATCAAGGCGAAGTAAGAGCGAAGGGAACATTATCTGAGCTGCAATCACAGTTTCATATGCCAGGTGCAACGCTAGATGATATTTATATTGCATTAACGAAGGAAGAAGATTATGAATAGCACAGCGTTATGGAAAGAACGATTTCGTCACTTTCTACAAGAAGTTCGTACATATAGTAAATACGTATTTAATGATCATTTAAAATTTATTTTCGTATTCATCATCGGCGCAGGAGCGTATTATTACCAGCAATGGTTACAAACGTTAACACCTTCGTTTCCGACTGCGCTCGTTATGGCAGTGTTACTTGGATTCGTATTAACGGCCGGATCTATTCAAACGTTATTAAAAGAAGCGGATCTCGTTTACTTACTGCCAGTTGAAGAAAAGTTAAAACCATATTTTACAAAGGCGTTTCTTTTTACGTTTATGATTCAGTTGTACATAATCCCAATTGTAGCGGCAGCGCTTGCTCCGTTATACTTCCAGCAAATGAAGCAAACAGGAGCGGCTTACATATGGGTTGTAATCGCGTTTATCATTGTAAAAGCGTGGAATTTATTTGTAGCGTGGGAAAAGTCATTTTTAACAGACCAAAATATACAAAGAGCCGATTGGTTCATTCGATTTATTTTAAACGCCTTATTTGTGTATTTCCTTGTAGACCGTACTTCCGTTATGTTTATTAGCGGAATCGTTCTTCTCATGGTGTTATACCTCGTTATCATGCATCAAATGGTGAAGGGAAAGCCGCTGAACTGGGAGTATTTAATTTCTGAAGAAGGTAAAAAGATGATGCTGCTGTACCGCATCGCGAATATGTTCGTTGATGTACCAGCATTAAAAGAGAGAGTAGCACGCAGAAAATGGCTTGATGTCATTCTGTCGATGATAGGCGAAAAGCGTACCTATTTATACTTATATACGAGAACTTTCTTAAGATCTGGTAACTATTTTGGCTTATATGTGCGCCTGCTCGCTCTTGGCGGAGTTATTCTTTACTTTATTCCGTTTTTATATGGACGATTTATCGTAAGTCTTATCTTCCTATACTTAATCGGTTATCAGCTATTAACTTTATGGAAACATCACCGTATGAAAATTTGGCTTGATTTGTACCCAGTAGGCGGAGAAGCGAAGAAAAAAGATTTTCTTACTTTATTAAATGCAATTCTTATTACAGGTAGCGTTATATTTACAATTATATTTGCACTTGCTACGAAAGATTTCATGATGACGGGAATTTTACTAGTCGTAAGCATAGTATTTAGTATCGGTTTCGTTTATCAATACGGGGCAAAACGTATTGAGCGTTTAAATTGAAGGGAATGAACCTATGATTACATATGAAGAAAAGGTTATAAAAGAACTGGAGCAGTGGAAAGCTACATTCATGAAAGATTCTTCTATGATGACACGGTTCTCAAAGAAAGTGCAGACGAAAGTACAACAGCTTATTCCGGCGAAAGTACAAAAAGTATTAACAGAAACGATTCGGATGATGGTGCAAACAATTAGTGCCGGATCAAACTTTATAAAGCCGAAATTAAAAGAGACGAACTGGTCGTTACAAAGACGAGATGATGAAGTACGTAAAAAAATGGATGAGTACAAAAAAATAGCAGCGGCAGAAGGAGCAGGGACGGGAGCAGGCGGTATTCTCCTTGGCCTTGCTGACTTTCCGCTTCTACTCGGTATTAAAATTAAATTTTTATTCGATGCAGCAACATTGTACGGATTTGATACGAGCGACAAAGAAGAGCGCCTTTTTATCCTTCACGTTTTCCAACTTGCCTTTTCAAGTGACGACCACCGAAAAGAAATATGGAAAGCAATCGAAACATGGGATACAGAAGAAGAAAATCATATGGACTGGGAAAAGTTCCAAACAGAGTACCGAGACTATATTGATTTAGCGAAAATGCTTCAGCTTGTACCCATAATCGGTGCCCCGGTCGGTGCATATGCGAACTATCAATTACTGCAAAGACTTGGGGAAGTAACGATGAATTGTTATCGTATGCGATTGTTGAATAAGGATTAAAAAGAAAGCATCCTAAATGTGTGATTTAGGATGCTTTTTTGTTTTAATGATTAATGCTTGAAAAGAAGAAGGTATAATTCAGATTGTCTTTTTAGCGTTTTAGGCTGAAATTAGTGGTGGAGGTAGTTGACATGTAATAAGGTAATTATGAATCTAGATGATCTAATCCTCATCCAACAACTGAATAATTTTGCCGTTTACTAATTGAAACAAAGAATTTTCTGTTTTTCTGGTCTTTTACATGACCAGAAACTCGAATCATACCACCACTAACGGCAGGCCTGATATCAACTTTAGTCACTATAACATCAATATTTTCTTTTTTCTTAATATGTTCTATGGCAGCTGTAGCAGCTTTTTCTTTTGTTATATTTCTATCGTGAATAAAGGATGTAGTACAGCCTATGGCTAAAAATATAATTGCTAAAATGATTAAAATTATAACCCTTTTCTTTTTTGATTGATCCATATGTATCTCCTTAAATTTCTTTATATTATTTTTTATAAAGAAATAATATAAAACGAATCGTTAACTAATCGTGTTTTAGTTCAAAATTTTTCGTGGTTGAAATGGAACCGATGTGATAATCATTAGCGTATTCAACATCTGCCGAGAATGTTTTATTTTTATCATCTTTCACATGTCCTGAAATCCAAACACTTTGAAAGTCCTTCGGGGCAAATTGATGTTTAGTAATCACTACGTCTAGATTTTCTTTTTCTTTAAAATATTGAATTGTAGTTTCTGTTGCTTTATTAATTATTTGTTGTTCCTCATTCTTTTGATTTATCGTACATCCCCCTAAAATACTTAAAATAAATATAAAGAATAGAAAAAAACTAATTTTCTTGATTGTAATATCCATATTTATCCTCCGTGAATGTTATCTTAATTATAAGAATATATCAAATGTTGTAGAAGACAAATGTTTTGAGTAATAAAAATGAAGTTTTAGATTCTACTTTCTATCAATTAGCAGACACAACGTATAAATCTGATAAAGATACTGAAGAAGAAGTTGTTATTACCAATAAAGAAGGTCGAAGTTTACAAGCATAGGAAAAGGGAGGAACATTCCACGATAAATCGGAATGGACCCAGTGGTCTTTGAATGAGATATAAATGGGGAAAAGCATGTTATGGTAGATTTCCGAGGGACAGAAGGGGATAAAATTATAGAGGAAAACTCTTTAGGCATTCCGATGAAACCAGGGGAAGGTATGAAGGATTTAAAAACAGATACTAATCATCTTGTTAAGAAAAAATTTTCATATGCTAAAATATTTTACGTAAAAAAGACACTCTAGTGAGTGTCTAATGATTATTCTTTTAATTTTAGATTTTTAGAGTATGATCTAGAACTTATATTATACTCTCCACCCCCATATTCTACACCTACTCCAAACGTTTTGCTTTTATCTCCTTTAACATGTCCATCTATAAATACAGTTTGAAAATCATTGGGGGAGAACTCATGTCCTGTAATTACTACATCTAGCTCCTCTCTTTCTTTAAAATATTTAATGGTTACCTCTTCTGCCTTTGCTACTATTTCTTTTTCTTCATTTGTTTTATTATTCATACTGCATCCACCTAAAAGGATAAGTGCAAGGATAATGAATAATCTTATACCATTTTTTTTCAATCAAAATTCCTCCATTAATGTTATTTTATATTTAGAATATATTAAATTATCTGGTGGTGGGGATGTTTTGAAGGAAAATGATAAAGTTTTAGATTCAAGTTATTATCAGCTGTCAAGGTTTGCTTATCGTGGTGATGAGAATTTAGGAAACAGTATTGAGGTCACCGAGAACAAAGATAATTGATGAACTAATTCATAAGGGGAAAACTGGTTTATCTAGTGATGAAAAAGTATGTTGGGAAGCGATGATACAAGCGGGAAAAATCTTGTTAGAAGATGGTGCAGTAACTCCTTTCTATAAAACGGGACGCTCATACTTATAACGCTCGTCTATTAAAGGGCTTGTGACGAATGATTTTGGGGGAGAATTTAATTTTAAATGGACTGAAGTTAAATAATGAAATGACATTGCGGTATGATGGTAACTAAAAAGAGTCTCTAAGGAGGCTCTTTTTTAACTAGTCCATAAAAAAGAAACTCTAGTGAGTATCTAATGACCTAGTTTTTTCATTCTAGACTTTCAGAATATGTTCTAGAAGTGACTCTATAATCACTATCTCCATATTCGACATGCACTGTAAATGCTTGATTTTTATCGTCTTTAACATGTCCTTTTATAAAAACAGTTTGAAAATCACTCGGAGCAAATTCATATCCAATAATTACTACATCTAGATTTTCTTTTTCCTTAAAATATTGAATGGCTGTTTCATTTGCTTTTTCAACTATTTGTTGTTCCTCATTCTTTTGATTTATAGTACATCCACCTAAAAGGATAAGTGTAAAAATAAAGAATAATCTTATATCACATTTTTTCACGAACAATCACTCCATGAATGTTGCGTTATATTCCTCTTAACTAAATTGTATATCCACAGAATATGGTGTGGATGGGTATAAAGAAACGGGACTCTAAAGTAAAAGGTTATTAGTTTTTAAGTTTTTAATGTCAGAAGTCAGGCTGATTGAATAGTCATCCTAGCCTTTATATACACATGAAATAATTAGAATTAATATGAATGCCCAACAAAAATATATTGTATTTTCATATTATTTTCAGTCATCATAACTAATACTTTCAACCCTATATTTATCTCTATAATTTATATCTGCAGTTATTTTACGATTTGGATTATTGGTTACATGACCCGATACAAAAGTTACTCCAAAATCTGCAGGGCCGAATTCGACTTTTGTCACTGTAACATCTAGTTTTTTATTCTCTTTAAAATGTTGGATTGCGATCTTTGTCGCTTTTTCTTTTAATGCTATTTCTTCATTGTTCTCTTGTTTGTTCACATACATAAACCCTCCAATAAAAAATATGATTATTATTAACAAAACCCCCTTTTTTTTCAAAAAAATCACCCTCTCCTAATAATAAACTATTTATTATAGGAGTAAAAGAATGAAAGAGAGTGCAGTTTTAGATCGAATTTATTATGATTTGGCAAAGGGAGCATATAGGAATGATTTAGGTAAAAATTATGAGATAAAGGATTATACAGATCAAAAAATAGTTTTACAAAAATGAAAAGTAGGAGAAACATTCCACGACAAACAAACCGGAATGAACGCAGTGGTCTTTGAACGAGATGTCGATGGGTAAAAGCAAGTTATGGTAGCTTTCCGAGGAACAGAAGAGAACAAAATTATTGAAAAAATCTCTTTAGGCGTCCCAATGAAGCCAGGGAAGGTATGAAGGATTTGAAAACGGATACAAATCATTTTGTTAATAAAAAAATTTATACGCTAAAATATTTTATGTAAAAAAAGACACCATAAAGTGTCTTTGATAGACTTGGTAACCAAGCCCTATATATTATATTAATCTTAAATATTATTAAATTTTTTTAGATTTATTATTAATAATTTAATTTAAAGTTTTCAGAACGAGATATAGAACCTACCCTATAGTCCCCATCACCAAATTCTACATCTACTGAGAATTCTTTACTTTTATCATCCTTAACATAACCATCTATAAATACAGTTCGAAAATCATTTGGAGGAAAGCTATGCCCTGTAATTACTACATCTAAATTATGTTTTTCTTTAAAATATTGAATGGTTGTTTCTTTTGCTTTATTAACTATTTGTTGTTCAGTATTTTTTTGATCTATAGTACATCCCCCTAAAATACTTAAAATAAATGTAAAGAATAGAAAAAACTAATCTTTTTGATTTTAATATCCATATTTATGCTCCAATAATGACATCTTGATTATATAAAATATCGTGATAGAAGGAATGTTTTTAGTGAAAAAAGCACTCACTTTTTCTGATAGCGGGTGCTTTTTAGTTTTCTTTCTTATAAGGAATACTCCTGAATGAAAAAAGCAAACTTAAATAATTATGTTGACGTGAAACTATTAGATTTAGTGTTTAAAATCAAAATTATTAGATGCTGAGATAGAACCAATATGATAATCATTAGCATATTGGACTGAGGCGGTAAACTTTTTACTTTTGTCATTTGTTACATAACCTGAGATAAGGATAGTTTGAAAATCTTTTGGTCCAAATTTATGATCAGTGATTGTTACATCTAAGTCCTCTGTTTCTTTAAAATATTTAATCGTTACCTCTTCTGCCTTTGTTACTATTTCTTTTTCTTCATTTGTTTTATTATTCATACTGCATCCACCTAAAAGGATAAGTGTAAAGATAAAGAATAATCTTATAGCATGTTTTTTCACGAATAATCACTCCGTTAATAGTGCGTTATATTCCTCTACAATAAATTTTTATCTTCACTGAACATTGTGTGGTGAAGTATAAAGAAAAGCCACTCTAAAGTGCCCAGATTATTAGTTTTTAAGCTCTAAATTTTTGGAGTGAGACATAGAGCTTATATGATATTCTCCTCCATCATATTCTGCCTCCATAGAAAAAATCTTATTTTTGTTATCTTTCACATGTCTGTTTATAAAAACTATTTGAAAATCATTGGGAGCATATAAGAATAATTTAGATAAAAATTATGGGAAGTGTTAGTATTTTAATTTTAAACTTTTACTTTTAGAAATTGAACCTATCGTGTATTTATCTCTGCTATATTGAATAGTTATATTAAATGTTTTGTCTTTATAATCTTTGACATGCCCAGAGATATAAATGGATTGTAGGTCTTTAGGACCAAACTCATGGCCAGTAATTACTACGTCCAAATCTTGCTTTTCCTTAAAGTATGTAATGGTTGTCGCTTTTGCTTCTTTTACTACTTTTTCTTCATTGTTTTTTTGATCCATATTACATCCCACTAAAGTACTTAAAATAAGTATAAATAATAAACAAAAACTAAATTTTTTAATAGTAATATCCATATTTCTCCTCCATGAATGTTATCTTAATTATAAGAATATATCAAATGTTGTAGGAGAAAAATGTTTTGAGTAACAAAAATGAAGTTTTAGATTCTACTTTCTATCAATTAGCAGACACAACGTATAAATCTGATAAAGATACTGATGAAGAAGTTGTTATTACCAATAAAGATGGTCGAAGTTTACAAACATGGGAAAAGGGAGAAACATTCCACGACAAACAAACCGGAATGGACGCAGTAGTCTTTGAACGAGATGTCGATGGGAAAAAGCAAGTTATGGTAGCTTTCCGAGGAACAGAAGGGGATAAAATTATAGAGAAAAACTCTTTAGGCATTCCGATGAAGCCAGGAGAAGGTATGAAGGATTTAAAAACGGATACAAATCATTTTGTATTACGAGAAGGTGTTCATGAACCAGCAGCACCTCCAGTAGCAGGAACTGAGAATGCAGGTTCAAAGAAATATTGGAATGAAGAGAATCAGCGCTGGGAAACACATAATCAATTTGAACAAGCTGAAAGGGTCATGAAACAAGTAACGGATACATATAAGGGCAGGGACGATGTGGAGATATATACGACGGGTCATTCATTAGGGGGAGCTTTAGCGGAATATGCAGCGGCATCTAATGACAATGTAAGATGTATGTCATGGAATGCGCCAAGTGCAAAACATTTGTTACCGCCTGATTTACAAGAAAGAGCTAATAATGGAGAATTTAGAGGTAGAATTGTTTCGATTGTTCACGGATCAGATTCGATCGGTTATGGTCCTTTTGGTCCATATGATGGTCATATAGGTTCAACTTATGCTGTTACACCACCTGTTACGAAAGAAGACCTTTCTAAATTACCATTGGAACAAAGATTATTGTTTGAAGCTAATCGCTTTTTGGACTCCGTAAAAGATAAGCCTGGATTTCATTATCAAAATGATAAGTATTTCAAGATAGGTAAAGATGGAAATTTATCAAGTTCCTATCTTTTGAATTTAGATACAGGAGAAAGAGTATATGATTCACCTGGTAAGTTATTAGGTGGGGGAGAGATTCGTGTAGTTGTAGAGAATTTGGAAAAAGCCGTAAGAGATATGAAGCGAAACGCACAAGAATTTCAAGATAGAGTACCAAGGTTAATTTCTAATATGATGACATTATTAGAAACGGCTGAAAGTAGACGGGTAGAAGCTAAAGTAAATAATATACGCGCACATGTAGAGCATTTAAGTTTTTGGTACATACGAACAGCGACGGAAATTTCAGAGTTTATTGAGAAGAAAGCCGATGATTATAAGAAGACGGATCAACAATATTAAGGGAGAAGATTAGGATGCCGAGAATTTACTTAAATGAAGAAGTATTGAGCCAAGCTTTACAACAATTTGACCAGATGATTCAAGATTTAAACCATAATAAAAGGGTTGTAAGTAATGTACATAATTTACTCTTATCAAGCTGGTCTCAACTTGGGGTAGGAAAAAAAGCCATTAGCGATTTAGAATCTTTTAAAAAAGATATCGAAAGAAGAATGGAAGAATTAGAGTCTGATAAAAGAGAGTTAAAGGGTGCGATTGATTTATTAAAAGCGCTGGACCAAAGCTATGATTATATGGGGCCTAAATATTAAATTACAAGAAGCACTCACAAAGGTGCTTTTTGTAGTTTAACTGGATTCAAGATTATTGTAGTCATTATTAAGGAATATGATCCTAGATCCGTAATGTAGATTGAAAAAGTAATATACAGGTTTGAATCAAACTTGCAAATGATTATTTTTTATTTTACAATTTATTTACCGACCGGTAAGTAAAAATAAGTGAGGTACAGTATGACAAAGAATTTACAAACATCGCAAAACATTGTAGAGGCGTCATTTAAACTTATGGCAGAGCACGGCATTGAGAAGATGAGCCTTTCCATGATTGCGAAAGAGGTAGGTATTTCAAAACCGGCTATTTATTATCATTTTTCTTCTAAAGAAGCGTTAGTGGACTTTTTATTTGAAGAAATTTTTTCTGGGTATCATTTCGTGAGTTATTTTGATAAAGAGCAATATACGAAAGAAAATTTTGCAGAAAAGTTAATCACAGATGGTTTACATATGCTCTCTGAGTATGAAGGACAAGAAGGAGTACTGCGCGTTATAAATGAATTTATCGTAACTGCGGCGCGAAATGAAAAGTATCAGAAACGCTTATTTGAAATACAAGAAGAGTTTTTAAATGGTTTCCATGATTTATTGAAGAAAGGTGTGGAACTTGACGTTGTGTCACAACAGGCAACGGAAGAAAATGCTCATACGTTAGCGCTCGTGATCGATAATATGAGCAACTACATGCTCATGGGATTCCAGTTAAAGTATAAAGAAATTTGGATTCGGAATGTGAAAAACGTCATGAAGGAGGAGTAAAGATGAAAATGCAAAAAAACTGGTGGCTCGGTTTTCTTGGGTTTATTGGGGTGTATAAAATTCCAGGCATGATAGAAGCTTTTCAAGCGGATGGAAATTGGATGAAGTTAATCGGTTTCATTTGGCTACTTTGGTTCGGATATTTTATTCCTGAGAAGAAAGAAGATTAAATTTCAATTTTCTGTAAGGTTATGTAAAATATAGATTGAGACTATTTATATATTAGATTACTAGATTTGGAGTGGTTACATGGAGCCATTGAAAAATGAAATTCACCCTGACATGGTCAAGGTGTGGAAAGTTCGGGCTTTAATTGAAGAAGGAATCGGTATACTCGTCATGTTAGCTTACCTTTTCCTCATGATAAAGTTTGATTGGTGGGCGTGGATTTTGTATGTGATGATTGGACTAACAGTTGTGTTCGCACCATTTTCGTACTTCTTATTCCCGAAACTACGTCAGCGTTATTACAGCTACCAACTAAATGAAGAAGAACTTGAAATTCAACACGGTCTTTTCGTCGTAAAGCGCGTATTAGTACCGATGATTCGTGTACAGCACGTGACGATTGAACAAGGGCCGATTATGAGAAAATACGGTTTAGCAGAATTACACATTTCAACAGCAGCAACTTCTCACAGCATTCCAGGCTTAACGATGTATGAAGCGGAAATGTTGAAAACGAAAATCGCAGAATTAGCGAAAGTGAGTGATGAGGATGTATAAGAGGCAGCATCCAATCACGATGTTATTAGAATTAAAAATAACAGACTTTATCCCACTCATTATTTTCATGTTTAGTTTAAACGGAAAATTTCCGTTTTGGTATTTAATTCCCGCTGCATTCGGTTTACTCACCGTTTTTTCAGCGTTTGAAAAATGGTATTACACAACGTATTGGGTTGAAAATAACGTATTACATGTGAAACAAGGTCTCTTCGTGAAGAAGGAGAGCTACTTAAATAAAGAACGTGTTCAAACGATTAATACAAGTTCTAACGTGCTATATCAAATGCTTGGCTTAAAGAAAATTCAAATCGAAACAGCTGGCGGAGGCGATGATGCGGAAGTAAGCTTAGCTGGAATTAAGGAAGATGAGGCGAAGGAGCTTATTTCCTTACTCAATGAGCCAACTCCAGAAGTGAAAGCAGAAGAAACGATAGACGAAGCAATAGAAAATACAGTAGAAAAAGAAATCGTTACAGAAGAAAAACAAACGACAGAATATAAATTGACTTGGAAGGAAATTTTATTAGCCTCTGTTACATCGGGTCAGTTTGGGCTATTATTCTGGTTAATCTTTTTCGTGTATCACCAAGTAGATGAGTATATTCCGAAATGGATAGAGAATAGCGTAAAGTCGTATGTAATGAAACATGATATATATGGCTGGATTTTCATGGTAGCTATTTTGCTTGTCCTTTCGTGGATTATATCTACAATCGGGTATGCGCTAAAACATGGAGATTTCACAGTAAATCGAAGAAATGACGAAGTCCGCATTTCACAAGGATTACTTGAGAAAAAAGAACTTGTCCTAAAGTTACATCGTATTCAAGGGATTACGATAAAAGAAAGTATTTTACGTCAGCCATTCGGCTATTGTGCTGTGCAAGTAGAAGTTATTCAAAGTAAGGGAACGGATGATGAAAAAGAAAAAGTTACACTGCATCCAATCATTCGAAAAGACCGAGTACAACAGTTACTCGCGCATTTACAACTACCATACGAACTGAATACAAATATTATTTCATTACCAAAAGCAGCATTACGCCGCTATCTCATTGATAGCTTCATCTTCTTCGCAATGATAGCTATCCCGCTTATTGGAATAAGTATATACTTTGAAAAGCACTTCATTATGTGGGCATTAATTCCGCTCGCGATCCTCATCTTTACACTTGGATACGCAACATTTAAAACAAATGGTTACAGTGTAGATGGAGAGCAAATTACACTTGTATATCGCAGCGTCGGAAAATATACCGGACTTGTCAGAAGAAGACACGTCCAATCAATGGAGAAGACGCAATCCTATTTCCAGCGCCGCGCGGATTTATGTACGTATAAGTTCTCCAGTGCATCATCGAGTTATAAATTAGAGCATACGAGAGTAGAGGATGCGGAGAGAATGCAGGATTGGTATAAGAAGAGAATAAGTGAAAATTAAGTGGAATGCTCGTCTTTTGCGGAAGGCGGGCTGTTTTTTATGTGAAAATAATGAATAATATATTTTGACGATATAGCTGATTCCTTTTATGGAGTTATTAAAAAACAGTATAGTTTCTAGGGAGTTAACATAGGATTTGAAGTGATTTAAAGATGATGGAACAAAATAAAGTGAAACTTTAATCAGTGTGGGTTTTCTTCATCCCCACTGATTATTAGTTGAACTAATCGGACTTTTATGGGCAGTTGATCCCCACCTAAATTCTTTGCTCTCGCTGAATTTTGAGATGGGGTCTTACTGCCCATTAAAGTAGGATAAAACAAATTGAACAAAAAAACTTGCAAAACTAAAAGAGCAGTTGTATATTAATTGATGCATCAAATATTGATATATCAATTAATATTTTAATAAGTAAGAAGGAGGAATTTTCGAAAACGTGTTATTCAGACGATGTCGGAATTGTATATAAGCTATAAGGTTAAAGCGAAGATAGAGGGGGCACAATACTGTGGAAATAATCGCAGTTATTTTAGTCGGGATCGTAGCATTAGAACATTTATTTATCATGATCCTCGAAATGTTTTTTATGAATTCAAAAGTGGCAAAACGTGCTTTTAAATTACCTGAGCATTTAGAAGGAGATCGAAACGTAGCCATTATGTTTGCAAACCAAGGTTTATATAATGGATTTTTAGCCGTTGGTCTCATTTGGGGACTTATACTTGGTTTCAATTCAATTGGTTATATGGTTCAATTATTCTTTGTAATGTGTGTGGTAGTAGCAGCTCTGTTCGGCGGTTTCACATCTAATAAATCAATTATTGTGAAACAAGGGCTTCCAGCTATATTAGCGTTGATTGCCCTTTTAATTGTGATATAGAACTAAAGCGTTTGTATAAAAGAACTCATTTTTGAAAAATACGTTATTCTTTCCTCCTGTAGGTTCATAGGAAAGAATAGCGTATTTTTTCTTTTTAAGGGGGTATATCCTTCAATTTAATCAAAAATGTAAATTCTTTTTTTAGCGCGATTGTTATGAAAATACGTATTACATTAAGGATTGGAACCGGATTAACGCTTTAAAATATAGAAAGTGGGGAAAATAATGTAAAAAAAACTATTGTATGTTTAAAAACCCTGTGTTACATTTGTGTTACAGGATAGTTACAAACTGTAAATTATATTGCAGTTTGTTTTCTTTTGTTTTTCGATATGTTACAAAATGAAGTGCGTATCGAATCGTCAGAAGATATATGAAGTTTAAAAAATAAAAATAGTTTTTCTATGTGTATAAGAGTGTGTGTAGTAAAGAGCCTGGTGAGAACTTTGCGCACATTATTAAAATTCCTTTCTGTCTTTAAAAGAAGAAGAAAACCAACTACCAACTATTTAGGAGTTTTAAGTAATGATAGTAAATGAAATGTACTTCCTTTCCCACACACAAAGTACATCTTTACTTTCAGTCTAATTACTACACAGACTTTTATACATATAAAGCTAGTGTTTTAGGGGATATATAGGAGGAGAAAAAATGAAAAAGTTATTAATGGTAATTGGACTTACATTTTTAATGTTAGCTGGATGTAGTAATGGGAATTTTGACAAAGCAATGGATGAAGGAAAGACCGCGTTAACGAATAAGGAGTATAAAAATGCCTTATCATCATTTGAAAAAGCGCTAGATGAGAAAAAAGATGATTCAGATGCAAAGATGCTTGTAGAACAAACGAAAGTAATGATTGAAGCTGTGAAGTTAAAAGAAGAAACAAAAGTAGAAGAATCAATCAAGTCATTTGAAAAAGTAGAGAACATGAAGAATGGAAATACTACGCTTGTAAAACAAGCGAAGGAAGAACGAACAGCATTATTAGCTATCGTCGAACAAAAAAAGAAGTATAGCGAGCAACTGGTGAAAAGTGAAGAGTTAATAAATAAGAAAAATTACGCAGAAGCGAAAGATATATTAAATAAGCTAGTTTCAGAAACAAAAGATAACAAAAATCTTGAAGAATATAATAAAAAGGCTTCAGGATTAATTACTAAAATTGGTGAAGCAGAAAAGAATGCAACGGTAGCGAAGGCAGAAAAAACTAATGTAGCAACGAATCAAAAGGTAACAACAGAGAAGCCTCAAAAAGTAGAGACAGAAAAGAACCAAAAGCTAACGACAGAGAAGCCTCAAAAGGTAGAAGTAGAAAAGAACCAAAAGGTAACGGCAGAGAAGCCTCAAAAAGTAGAAACAGAAAAGAACCAGAAGGTAACGACAGAAAAGAACCAAAAAGTAGAGACAGGAAAGACTCAAGATGCATTTACTTTTGAGAAAGCGA
>NZ_JAKUFR010000057.1:0-32855 GCF_022663555.1 Bacillus cereus group sp. BfR-BA-01381 | reverse complement strand
TTTCGTTCGGCTTTGGAACTTCTTTAATTGTTAAGTATAGAACAATTAAAACAACTGCGATATAAATGAATGTTGAGCCAGGTACAACGATTTTGAATAAATCCATAATCATAAAGAAGATTGTTGGAATTGTGTAGCTGTAGGCAGTTAACGTCCATACTTGCTTATAAGATAATTTACGTTGACCACTCATAGCAGAACCGATAAACGCGAGTAAAGTAATTCCTAAGAAAGTAATGAACAATTGGAATAGATATACTAACACGCCGATAACAGCTAGTAAAATTGGATAAATACTATCGAATACAGAAATGAAATCTTGCAAATCTTTTTTCTCAAGAGATGTCCCTAATAAATCATTGTAGGAGTATGTTTGCGTCTGGCCATTTCCTATAGAAACTACTTTATCTTTTAAAATAAATAAACCAGTTTTATTTTGATACTTTTCGATATCTGTTGTATTTGGATCAAATACGAAAAGAGCATCTCCCTCTTCTTTTTGAATAGGTTGTTCAATATCAGCTTTTAGTTCACCATTTTCGATTTTAAAATCAGGTAAATCTTTTTCAATTGCTTGATTTACCATAGTAACACTATCTTGGATAAAGCTACCGTAAAAGAATGTTCTTGGAATAGTAGTGATTAGACAAAGTAGCATAATATACAAAATGGTTTTTCCGATTTTTTGAAAACGGAATAGCGCCATATCTTTAGGCGAATATACGCTTTTGACTAATTGGGTAAATATGGACATAGATTCACTTCCTTTATGTATGTATAAAATCATTGTAACGTAGGAATCTAGGGAATCTCAAGATATATTATATTTACATATAGTAGAGATAACTAAATTTCTTTTTATTAATTTTCTTCTTTTAAATGAGAAAAATACAATTGACACTTTTCTTTTCTATATGGTAAATTTATCTTACATTTCTTAAAGGATATATCCGATAGGAATTCCTTTATTTGATGTATTGTTACATACATAATTGTGGACCCTTAGCTCAGCTGGTTAGAGCAGACGGCTCATAACCGTCCGGTCGTAGGTTCGAGTCCTACAGGGTCCATATCCATTTCACGTGTTTATTATGTCAGTAGGAAGCTTCCTTGTAGAAGGGGGCTTTTTTTATGAAATATATGAGCATTTTAATTGAAAAGAAGTGGGAATTTTGCTACTTTAATGATAGCAAGACAATGTGATTTATTTGTTTGCACCCTATGGCAATTAGGGTAGAATGTAGTTGTATGTCACTTAAGTGGCAATACATAAACTGGGAGGAATATAACAATGGCAAAACACGAATTACCAAATTTACCTTATGCGTATGATGCTTTAGAGCCTCACTTTGACAAAGAAACAATGAACATCCATCATACAAAACACCATAACACGTACATCACAAACTTAAACGCTGCTTTAGAAGGTCATGCAGAATTAGCTGACAAAAGCGTAGAAGAATTAGTTGCAAACTTAAACGAAGTACCAGAAGCAATCCGTACAGCAGTACGTAACAATGGTGGCGGACATGCTAACCACACATTCTTCTGGACGATCTTATCTCCAAACGGCGGTGGACAACCAGTAGGCGAACTTGCAACTGCAATTGAAGCGAAATTCGGTAGCTTCGATGCATTCAAAGAAGAATTCGCAAAAGCTGGCGCGACTCGCTTCGGTTCTGGTTGGGCTTGGTTAGTAGTAAATAATGGTGAATTAGAAGTAACAAGCACGCCAAACCAAGATTCTCCTCTAACTGAAGGTAAAACGCCAGTTATCGGTTTAGATGTTTGGGAACATGCTTACTACTTAAATTATCAAAACCGTCGTCCAGACTACATCGGTGCATTCTGGAACGTTGTAGATTGGAACGCTGCTGAAAAACGTTACCAAGAAGCAAAATAATTGTAATAACGATAGAAAAAGCTAGGAGAATGCTCCTAGCTTTTTTCTATGCTTTCCTTTTACATAATTGGGCTTGTCTTTGGAAGACTAGAACATGAAGTAAAGGAGAGTTGTGTATGAAGTGGAAACATGTAATTGGTGACGTTGAAGTGAATCGGGATTTAGTGTTATTACTCCTTATTGGAGGTTTATACACGCTCGCAATTTCTTTATCGAATACGTTTGTTAACATTTATTTATGGAAACAAACACAAAATTATGTGAATCTCGGCTTGTATAATTTGGCCAGCGTTGTATTGCAGCCCCTCACATTTCTTATAGGTGGGAAATTAGCGAAGCGTATTGATCGCTCGATCTTGTTACGAATAGGCGTAGGCACGTTAGCAATTTTTTTTATCGTTGTTTTAGTAGCGGGAAAAAGCGCTTCTCACTATATTTTATTAATGGGGGCTCTTTTAGGAGTCGGATATGGTTTTTACTGGCTCGCGTTTAACTTATTAACATTTGAGATTACAGAACCAGAAACAAGAGATTTCTTTAACGGGTTTCTTGGGCTTCTTACATCCTTCTCTGGCATGATTGGACCGATAGCGGCTGGATACACAATTTCACGTATGGAGAAGTGGAGTGGTTATACGGTCATATTCTTCCTCTCGTTACTGTTATTCGCAATTGCTGTCGTTTTAAGCTTTTTTGTATCTAAGAGAGAATGTGAAGGGCGTTATGAGGTTACACAAGTTTTGAAAGAGCGACGGATTGATAAAAATTGGGGGAGAATTACACGTGCTCATTTTTTCCAAGGATTGAGAGAGGGAACATTCATTTTTGTTATTTCAGTATACGTGTACTTAGCAACCGATAGTGAGCTTGCATTAGGGAAATATAGCTTAGTAAATTCTGCTGTATCATTTGTATGTTACTATTTAGTTGCTCGTATGTTAAAGAAAGAGTGGCGAAAAAAAGCAATTTTACTTGGAGGCATTATTTTATATGCTGTCGTATTTTTAGTTATATTCAATGTTACATACACAAAATTACTTATTTATGCAGCATGCATTGCGATTGCATACCCTATTTTACTCGTTCCATATGGATCGATGACATATGATGTAATTGGTAGAGCGAAAAATGCGAGAGAGTGGCGTGTAGAGTATGTTGTTGTCCGAGAATTATGGTTAAATGCTGGGAGAATTTGTTCAGTTTTAAGTTTTTTATGTGCTGTATTATTCTTTCCGCCTGAAAAGAGTTTACCTTTCTTACTATGTATTTTAGGTGCTGGACATTTTCTTATTTATTTTGCAGTTAAAAATGTCAAATATGATGAAGGAAATGTAGGGAACACAAGTGTTGTAGCACAAGGAACCACGCAGAATCAAACAGAACCAGAAGGTTAACTTATCGTTTGTTTTATGCTAGAATAGAAAAAGATGTAAGACAGCAGTGAGGACACCTGTATGAAGGTGTCCCTTTCAAATTACATAGCTGTTGGTAGAGGGGGTTTGTATGGGCAAGAAGCAGAAACAACAAAAGAAAAAGACTCACGTTCCTTTTCGGTTAAACGTGCTGTTTTTCTGCGTGTTTTTAATGTTCTCCGCGGTTATTGTAAGGCTTGGTTATGTACAAATTGTTCGCGGTGAGGAATATAAGAATGAAGTGGAGAGGAAAGAAAACTCGACGATAAGTAATCCTGTACCACGTGGGAAAATATTTGACCGTTATGGGCGAGCTGTAGTAGATAATGCAGCTGTACGTACGATTACATTTACAAAAATGAAAGGATCAACTGCAGAGGCTCGCTTAGAAACAGCGAAAAGATTAGCAGATTTGATTGAAGTACCGACAGATAAATTAACAGATCGCGATAAAAAAGATTATTGGCTTGCTATTCATAAAGAAGAAGCGCAAGAAAAAATTACGAAAAAAGATCGTCAAGAGTTTAAAGATAAAAAAATTGACGATAAAGAATTAGATGAGCGTCAACGAAATCGCGTGACGGAAGAAGAAGTGAATCAATTATCCGCAAAAGATTTAGAAGTGCTAGCGATTAAAAGCAAAATGGACGGCGGATATGCGATGACGCCACAAGTCATTAAAAAGGATGCTACAGAACAAGAATATGCCATTATTAGTGAAAATCTAGCAACATTACCGGGTGTAGATACGAATGTTGATTGGGATCGAAAGTATATTTATGATGATTTATTCCGAAGTGTACTTGGTGGCGTGTCAACGTCTGATGAAGGTTTACCGAGAGAAAGACTAGATTACTATCTTGTTCGTGATTATAATCGAAATGACCGCGTAGGGAAAAGTTATCTTGAGCAGCAATATGAAGATAGTTTGCACGGTAATAAAGCGGAAGTGAGAAATATTACGGATAAAAACGGTAATATTTTAGAAACGATTAATGTATCAAAAGGGCAAAGTGGTAACAATCTGAATTTAACAATTGATATGGAATTACAAAAGCGTGTAGAAGAAATTATCACGAAAAATTTATTGAGATATAAAGGTGGACAACCTCTTTTAGATCGTGCATTCGTTGTAATGATGAATCCAAAAAATGGTGAAGTTTTATCTATGGCAGGGAAACAGTTAGTAGAAGAAAATGGCGAAACGAAAGTGCAAGATTTCGCATTAGGAACGATGACAAGTTCTTATCCGATGGGATCAACTGTAAAAGGTGCGACAGTACTTACTGGGTATCAGACAGGTGCCATTCAACCAGGTTCAGTTCAACTTGACGAACCAATCAGATTAAAGGGAACGCCACAAAAATCTTCTTGGAAGACGATGGGATACATTAATGATTTAACAGCATTAAAAATGTCTTCTAACGTATATATGTTTAAAACAGCGATGAATATCGCAGGTGTTCAATATGTAAGAGGTGGTACGTTAGATATACCACAAAAAGCATTTGATACGATGCGTTATTATTTCGGACAGTTTGGACTTGGTGTAAAAACAGGTATCGATTTACCAAATGAATCTGCGGGTCAAACAGGTAGAGGAAATCAGCCAGGTTTCTTATTAGATTTATCAATTGGGCAGTATGACACGTACACACCACTTCAATTAGCACAGTATGTTTCAACAATTGCAAATGGTGGTTACCGTATGCAGCCGCAAGTTGTAAAAGAAATTCGTCAACCGGAAGCGAAACAAGGCGAAGTTGGAAAAGTCGTTCACTCAATGGAACCAAAAGTACTAAACCGTATTGATATGCCTGAATCACAAATTAAACGTGTTCAGGAAGGATTTAGACAAGTATTTAATGAGTCTGGTGGTACAGCTGCGAAATACTTTACAGGCGCATCATATAAAGCTGCTGGTAAAACAGGTACAGCTCAAACTGTGTATGGCGGAGATAAAGAGATTGGTAGAAAAGCAAACGGTGAGCGTAAAGAAACATATAACTTAACATTAGTAGGTTATGCGCCACTTGAAGACCCTGAAGTAGCATTTTCTGTTGTTGTACCTTGGGTAGATGATAAATCAGGTATTAACGGTTATATTAGTCGTGACATTATGGACGCGTACTTTGATTTGAAAAAGGTAGAAAATGGCGAAGCTACACAAGAGGAAATAGATAAGAAAAATAAAAAGCAAGATGATGAATAAAAAAGTTGTAAAAAAGCACACTATCTGAAAAGATAGTGTGCTTTTTTTTATGGTTCATGCATACGTTTTAATAAAGTGGACAAGCAGATTATATCGGAATTTTAAGGGACCTCGCAAATAATACGTATGCATTCACTATGGGAGTTATGGACCAATCCTCAGTGAAGATGAACAGTGGCTACGGATTAATAATTTACCTAATGTTGATTCTTGTGGAACTTTACAAAACTTTTACAAACAATTAAAACCGAATTAATAGTTTAGCAGTATTCTTATATCTGTAATCCTGTTATTTCCGGTTACTTCTAGGAGGAAGAACACGTGAAATGGATAAGAGCATCGATTAAAGTTTTCATACTGTCGATATGTTTCTTTTATGTTGGCACGTCTACTGCATTTGCTGTGAATGAAATGGGAGAAGTGAGAGTTGATGGATCCTCAACGGTTTTTCCTATTATAGAAGCAGTAGCGGAGGAATATACAAAGGTGCATCCGAACGTGAAAATTTCCATCAGTGTTTCTGGAACAGGAGGAGGATTTAATCGTTTCAGTAAAGGAGAAGTAGATATAAATAATGCTTCGAGAGTAATGAAACAAGTGGAAGAAAATGAAATGAAGAAAAACTCCATTCAGTTTACACCGTTTGAAGTCGCTTATGACGGTCTTACAATCGTTGTGAATCGTCAAAATAATTGGGTAGACAATATGACGGTAGACGAGTTACGTCTATTATGGAGTGAAGATGCAAGTGAAAAGCGATGGTCACAAATTCATTCATCATGGCCACGTGAACTGGTAAAGTTTTATGCGCCAGGTGTAGACTCTGGTACGTATGATTATTTTCAAAATGTCATCTTACAAAAAAGTCGCATTGTAAAAAAAGTCTCTTTGTCTGAAGATGATCAAGTTATTATGCAAGGGGTAATGAATGATAAAAATGCCATTGCTTTTGTAGGATATGCTTATTATATGGCCAATCGAGATAAGGTGAGAGCAATAAAAGTGAATGGTGTACTTCCGACGAAAGACACGATTCAATCAGGTGAGTATAAGCCGTTATCTAGGTCACTATTTGCTTATGTGAATCATGCATCTATCCGAAATAAAATGAATGTAGCAAACTATATTGAGTTTATGATTCAGCATGTTGGTAATCTTGCTGAAGAGGTTGGATATGTAAAATTACCAAAAGAAAAATACAATGAACAGCTGCGGATGTTAACAGAAATAAAAAGGTAATGTCAGGGTGGAAAGGGGTTTTCATCTTTGGCTTATAATGACAAAAGTCAAACTACATTTTCTGTACAACATTTGATTGAAAGAAATACAAAACATAGAAAAAAAACGCAGCGAATCAATCGAATCGTTCCATTATTACTAAAAATAATTGCTAGCGTGTCTATTGCGACGACACTTGGAATTATTTTTACGCTTTCTAATGAAACAATAATGTTTTTTCAAAAAATACCATTACACTCCTTTTTGACGGGAAAAGAATGGTTACCTTTTTTTGAAGATCCTAAGTTCGGTATATTACCACTTATATGTGGAACGGTCCTTGTAACAGCGATTGCCATGTTCGTAGCAATTCCTATCGGTTTAGCGTGTGCCGTATTTTTAAGCGAATATGCTTCAAACAGTGTAAGAAAAGTATTAAAGCCGATGTTAGAACTATTAGCAGGTATCCCGACAATTGTATATGGCTTTTTTGCATTAACAGTTGTTACACCGCTTTTACACCGGATTATACCTGATTTACAGTTTTTTAATGCGATTAGCCCAGGTATTGTGATTGGCTTTATGATGATACCTACAATTGCATCTCTGTCTGAAGATGCAATGAGAGCTGTAGCAAAAGGAACGAAAGAAGCTTCATTGGCACTTGGAGCAACTCGGTTTGAGATGGTAAAACAAGTCGTGTTTCCTTCAGCTTTCGCAGGGGTTATGGCAGCGATTATATTGGCTGCTTCTAGAGCAATCGGTGAAACGATGATCGTTGTAATTGCAGCAGGATCCACACCGAACGTATCGCTCGATCCGACACACTCTATTCAAACGTTAACAGCTTATATTGTGCAAGTGAGTTTAGGTGATGCTCCGCATGGAACACTTACTTATTACAGCATGTACGCTGTAGGCGCAACGTTATTCTTGTTTACTTTTATAATGAACATCATTTCGCAGTTTATTATGCGCCGCTTTAGGAGGGTGACATAATATGCGCATGTTGAATCATAAAAAAATACAAGAAAATATGGCATCACGTTTTTTAAAAGATCGAATTTACAAATTGTTATTTTATATGGCAATTTTGTTTTCAATAGTAATCCTGCTTATTTTGCTTTTTCAAATTTTTGGAAAAGGTGTCAGTTACCTTTCGTTAGATTTCTTTACAAACTTCGCTTCGCGTAATCCGAAAGAAGCTGGGATTGCTGCAGCTTTGTCAGGAACAATATTATTTATGAGTATTGTTATACCACTCTCCTTTATATTTGGGGTCGGAACTGCTCTTTATTTAGAGCAATATGCGAAGGAATCTATATTTAAAAAGGTAATAGAAATTAATAATCAAACGTTAGCAGGAGTACCTTCCGTCGTATTTGGATTACTCGGCTTAACCATTTTTGTATACGCTCTTCATTTAGGTGAGAGTATTATTGCAGCGGCACTGACGATGAGCTTACTCGTCTTACCGACAGTTGTTGTAGCGAGTCAAGAAGCGATACGATCTGTACCGAGGTCATTATTAGAAGCTTCTTACGGGTTAGGTGCTACGAAGTGGCAAACGATGTATCAAGTTGTATTGCCATATGCGTTCCCAGGAATTATAACAGGTTGTACGTTAGCGATATCAAGAGCGATTGGAGAAGCGGCACCGTTATTAGTTATCGGGGCACTTGCATTTGCAAATTATGTTCCGTTTAGTATGTTTGATAGATTTACAGTTTTACCAATTCAAATTTTTAATTGGATGAGTAGACCACAGGAAGAATTTCAGCATGTAGCAGCTGCTGGGATGATTGTTTTGTTAGGTTTGTTGCTCTTGATCAATATAGTTGTCCTATGGTTACGAAATCGAAAATAAGTTGGAAATGGATGAAAGGGGAATTCAAATGGTAGCAACAGTAGTAAATGTACAGGTGAAAAACGAGGAGAAAATCGAGACTGCGCCAAAGAAAGTAGTATTTGATACGAAAAACTTAAATTTATGGTATGGAGAAGACCATGCTTTAAAAGATATTAATTTAAGTATTCATGAGAATGAAGTTACAGCAATTATCGGGCCAAGTGGTTGTGGTAAATCAACGTACTTAAAAACATTAAATCGTATGGTAGAGTTAGTACCAATCGTGCGAACTACAGGCGTAATTGAATATAGAGAGCGCAATATATTTGATAAATCATACCCAGTTGAAGAATTACGAACACATGTAGGAATGGTGTTCCAAAAACCAAATCCATTTCCAAAATCTATTTATGAAAATGTAGCATACGGCCCGAAAATTCATGGTATTAGCGACAAGAAAACGTTAGATGAAATTGTTGAAAAAAGTTTACGTGGAGCAGCGATTTGGGATGAGTTAAAAGATCGTTTGCATGATAATGCATACGGTTTATCTGGTGGACAGCAACAGCGCCTATGTATCGCACGTTGTTTAGCGATTGAACCAGACGTTATTTTAATGGATGAGCCAACATCAGCACTAGATCCAATTTCAACATTAAAAGTAGAAGAATTAATTCAAGAGTTAAAGAAAGATTTTAGTATCGTTATCGTAACGCATAACATGCAACAAGCTGCGCGTATTTCAGATAAAACTGCTTTCTTCTTAAGTGGAGAAGTTGTGGAGTATACAGATACAAATAAATTATTTACGACACCTTCAGATAAGCGTACAGAAGATTATATTACAGGCCGATTTGGTTGATGTCGCTAGCAAGGCTAAGAGCAAATACCCTCTTAACAGAGGGTATTTCTTATTTTTACCTCATTTAAATTAGAGAAGTAATACTTCTCCTATCTTAAGGCTTATTATAAGTAGGCTAGGTAGGAGAGTTATATATAGTGGCACATAATATTGAGGGGGAAGAAACAATGGTACGAGAACAATTTCAATGTGATTTAAAAACGTTACAGCAAAAGGTGATTGAGCTTGGTGAACTAGCGAGAGAAGCTTTATTGCTTGCTATGGAAGGCCTTCATAAAAAGGATGTAGAGAAAGCGTTAGAGGTAATAGATGGTGATTATCGTATGGATAATTTAGAAGAGGAAATAAATGATCTTGCGCTTATGCTCATTACGAAGCAGCAACCTGTAGCAAGTGATTTAAGAAGGATTTTCATTTCAATTAAAACAGCGACAGATTTAGAACGTATTGCAGATCATGCTGTTAATATTGCGAAATCAACCATTCGTCTCGGGGAAAAAGACGTGTCTGTTAGTTTGCACAATCTGGATGAGATGTTTGCGATTGCAAATAAGATGTTACAGTTAGCGCTAGATGCATATGAGCAAGAAAATTTAACTTTTGCGAAGCAAATTGCCGAAATGGATGATTCTGTTGATGAAATATATGGGAAAGCGATTCGTGAATTTATATCTTCAGTTCCAGAACAACCAGAAGCAATTACACAAATTACACAATTATCCTTTGTAGCGAGATATATTGAACGTGTAGCAGACCATATTACAAATATTGCTGAAAATGTTTTTTATTTAGTTAAAGGAAAGCATTACTTATTAAATGAATAAAGAAAAAAGCAGGTGAAACATCACCTGCTTTTTTTAGTCAAAACATGACAAAAAAAGCTCGTTGTTTCCTTTAGTTTATGATGATAAGATGTATCATAATATAATGGAAAAAATAGGGCGTATATGTTATTCGCTTATTAAGTAATATTTTACAAAGTTATTAGTAAGCGCTTTCTTCGGTTGTTGAAAGGTGAATGTATATAAGGGGAACTTTACTGCCTGTCGGCCCGATTGGTCAAGGCTAATAATCAGTAGGGGATGAAGAAAACCCCCACTGATTAAAGTTTCACTTTATTTTATACTGCTAGTTAATGCTGGGTAGATAATATACATATCGTATATGAAGTTACTGAACATTATATAAGTGGAGGCTGAAGTATATGAAGGGGGTTATTTTAGCTGGAGGAAAAGGACGACGCCTTAGACCATTAACATGTAATACTCCAAAGCCGATGTTGCCATTATTAGAAAAGCCGGTTTTAGAATACAATATTGAGTTATTGCGTCAGCATGGTATACGTGAGATTGCAATTACTGTTCAGTATATGAGTACGGCTATTAAGCAATATTTTGGTGACGGTAGCAAATGGGGCGTTAACTTGTACTACTTTGAAGACTCTCCACCGCTTGGAACTGCAGGGAGTATTAAACAAGCGGAAAAATTTTTGGATGAAACGTTTGTTGTCATAAGTGGGGATGCGTTAACTGATTTTCAATTATCAGAAGGAATTACGTTTCATGAACAAAAGAAAAGAATGGTAACTATGTTTGTAAAGGAAGTAGAAAATCCACTCTCATTCGGTTTAGTTGTAATGAACAAAGAACAAGAGGTTACACGATATATTGAAAAACCGAGTTGGAATGAAGTGGTCTCTAATATTGTGAATACAGGTATATATATTATGGAGCCAGAAATTTTTTCATACATACCACCCCGAGAATTTTTTGATTTCAGTCAAGATGTGTTTCCCTTATTAGCAGATAAGAATGTATTATTGGCATATTTGTCAGAAGGTTACTGGTTAGATATCGGTACATTTGATCAATATCGACAAGCCCAATTTGATTTGTTAACGAAAAAATTGCAAGTACCTATTCCTTATACCGAAGTATTGCCGATGGTATGGATGGGAGAAGGGGTAACGATTGGAAAAGGAACGAAAATTCACGGCCCTTCTTTTATTGGAGAGGGAGCAAGAATTGGTGCTGGATCTGTAATTGAGCCGTACTCTATTATCGGGAAAAATAGTGTTGTTTCAAGTTATTCTCATCTTCAAAAAAGTATTGTTTTTGCGAATGCGCACATTGGGAAATATTGTGAGTTACTAGAAACGACAATAGGAGAACATACAATGGTGGAAGACGACGTTACATTGTTTCAAAAAAGCATTGTAGCGGACCATTGTCATATAGGGAAAAGTACGGTAATTAAGCAAAAGGGAAAACTATGGCCATATAAGGCGATTGATAGTCATTCGGTAGTAGGATCGGCTGGTGTTCAAGAAAGTGAGAAGAGTGCAGGATGGTTGCAAAAAAGCCGCATTGTAGGAAGAGGTAATGTGGAGATTACGCCTCAATTTATTGTAAAGGTTGCGATGGCGTACGGATCTCTTTTCACAAAAGGGGAAAGTATATTAATCGGGAGTCAAGAACATATAGAAACGACTTCTTATAAAAATCTTTTTCTTCATGCAATTCATGGTATTGGGATTCATACGATGGAATGCAAAGAAATGAATGAATCACTTTTTCAGTACAGCATTCAAGATTTGCAATGTGCGGGCGGGGTTTTCATTCAAGCGGAAAAAGAAAAAGAGATTGTTATAAAGTTGTATGGTAAGGATGGGGCACAGTTAACGTATAAGCAGCAAAAAGCGATAGAACAAGTGTATATGTCTGAGTCGTTTTATTACGTATGTGAGAAGGAAATGGGGCGGAATAAACTAGTACACGTTTCTTTACATAATTATATAGAGGCTGTATTAGAGTGTATTGATATTGAGAAAATACAAAAACAGAAGTTCCATCTTCTTATTAATAAGAGAAATGATATGTTACAACATTTGCTTATGCTCTTTTTGCAAAGGCTCGGATGCACAGTTACGTGGATTTATGCAGGCGAACAAAAGGATCATGTGAAAGCTTTGATGAAATCAAGTAAAGCAAATATGGCGCTTATGTTTTCAGAGCAAGGAAATTATTTCGAGTTATATGATAATCATAGTAATATTTACCAAGGAACAAATTTTGAAGAGGTAGATATACCAGATTTATTACTGGAATCGGCAGGAAATATTTACCCAATGTCTTTGAAATTAGGAGAATGTTACCTTTTGTTTTATACGCAGGATGAAAAAAAATCGTTTCAAGCGAGATGGAAGCGAGATATTTTATATCGAATTGGAAAATTATTTGAGTTAATAGCATTGCAGGGAAAAACCTTTCTCAGCATAGTAGAGCAATCGCCGCCGCTTTATTTACTTTGTGATGAAGTTGTATGTTCGTGGAATGAAAAAGGGAAAGTGATGAGGAAATTATTGGCTGATATCGAAAGGAAGGAAGAAGGCATATTTGAAGGAGTACAGTTCAAATATACCGAAAAAGAGTGGTCTTATATCGTTTCTGACACAAAACAACCGAAATTTTTAGTGTATTCACATGCTAGAAACCCAGTAATAGCAAGGGAAAACATGAAAAATCTTATAGAAAAAATTAGACAATATCAAAAGGTGTAGAATTTTTATTTTAAAAGTGGTATTATAGTATAGTCTGATTTAAGTTATTAGTACTGGAGGGAAATAAGAATGCGTGTGAATATTACTCTAGCATGTACAGAATGCGGAGATCGTAACTATATCTCAAAGAAAAACAAACGTAACAACGCTGAGCGTATCGAGCTTAAAAAGTATTGCAAGCGTGACAAGAAGTCTACGTTACACCGTGAAACAAAGTAAGCAGTAGGAATATTTTCCTACTGTTTCTTTTTTTATTCGATTCCTCTCTTAAAAGTGATACACTATCATCGTAGAGCAAAGTATCACTGTGAGGGGGGAAATGTGTGAGAGAAGAGAAACTACGTTTACGTAAACAAATAATAGAGCACATGAATTCTTTATCAAAAGAACGATATACAACTTTATCAGAGCAAATAGCATTTTCTTTGTATGAGCAAAAAGAGTGGGCTGAAGCTAAAACAATTGGAATCACTCTCTCAATGGAAAATGAAGTGAATACATATCCTATTATCGAAAAAGCTTGGGAAGAAGGAAAGAAAGTTGTTGTTCCGAAGTGTAATAAAGAAGCAAGAACAATGTCCTTTAGGAAAATTAGCAATTTTGATCAGTTAGAAACAGTGTATATGAATTTACGTGAGCCAATTCCAGCGCTTACGGAAGAAGTGAATGCAGATGAAATTGACCTTCAAATCGTGCCAGGCGTAGCTTATACAGAGCGAGGAGAAAGGATTGGATATGGTGGTGGCTATTATGATCGTTATCTCATGCATTATAAAGGGAAAACGCTATCATTAGCTTATAGTTTTCAAATGGTAGACCATATTCCAATAGAGCCGTTTGATAAAAATGTAGAAAAAATTATTACAGAAAAAGGAACAATGGTTAAAAATGGGCTTGTATAGACAAATAAAAATTGACGAGACTTTTTCTTCTTGATTATAATAAAATATGTGAACGTTTTCTTATTATAATTTTTTATAGTAAGTGAGCATAGAGGGTGATGAAATGGTATCTATATATGATATTCAGCAATTGCTAAAGAAATTTGGTACGATTATTTATACGGGAGATCGAATTGCAGATTTACAATTAATGCAAGATGAATTGCGTGAATTAAATCAATCACAGCTAATCGATCCACAAGACTATCAAACAGCTTTATTTTTATTGAAGCAAGAAATTCAAAAAGAGCTAAATAAGAATTAGATAAAGGTAGGTAAGCAACATGGAAGAGAAATGGTTAGTTGGTGTTGACCTTGGTGGTACAACGATTAAATTAGCATTTATTAATGTATACGGTGAAATTTTACATAAGTGGGAAATCCCTACGAATACAAATGAGCAAGGAAAACATATTACACTTGATGTAGCGAAAGCTATTGATAAAAAGTTAGAAGAGTTAGGCGAATTAAAAAGTAAGTTAATCGGTATTGGTATGGGAGCTCCTGGCCCTGTACACGTGGCGTCTGGAATGATTTATGAAGCGGTTAACTTAGGATGGAAGAACTATCCGTTAAAAGATTTATTAGAAGTAGAAACAGGATTACCTGTTGTTATTGATAATGATGCGAACTTAGCAGCGCTTGGTGAAATGTGGAAAGGTGCTGGTGAAGGAGCAAAAGATTTAATTTGTATGACGCTTGGCACTGGTGTTGGTGGCGGTGTAATTGCCAATGGAGAGATTGTACACGGCGTAAGCGGTGCTGCTGGTGAAATCGGACACATTACAGTCGTTACAGAGAATGCTTTCCCATGTAATTGCGGGAAGTCTGGTTGCCTAGAAACTGTAGCATCTGCAACAGGTATTGTGCGTGTTGCTATGCAAAAAATACAAGAGACTGATAAAGAAAGTATTCTACGTTCTATGTTAGCAGAAGAAGGACGTATCACATCAAAAGACGTATTTGAAGCACATGGACAAGGTGATGAACTAGCAGGCGAAGTAGTAGAAAAGGTAGCTTCTTATTTAGGATTAGCTGTAGCGAATCTTTCTAGCACGTTGAACCCAGAGAAAATCGTTATTGGCGGAGGCGTTTCTAAAGCTGGAGATGCACTATTAGAACCAATTCAACGCTATTTTGAGCAATATGCTTTCTCACGTGCTGTAAAGAGCACGAAGTTAGCTATTGCAACACTTGGTAATGATGCAGGTGTTATCGGAGGAGCTTGGCTTGTAAAAAAGCACAAATACGAAGCGAAGATGATATAAGTTGTGAGGTATGAAAAGAGGAAGGGGGAACCCTTCCTCTTTTTGTGCGAAATCTTGATGAAGACGAGCATGTAAATGAATTAAGCTGCTGGTGGGTACCCGTTATATAGAACAGTCATGATTGTAAACCATCCGAAAACGAGTACAGTTGCAATTGCAAAGCCGCCCGCGAGAAAATTCTTTTCGCGAAGTGTTCTAAGCGTAGCAAATACAGCTAACAGAGTGACAAGCGTAAAAATAATAACAAGGCCCATACAATATCCTCCTCTGTCTACCCATTCCTTAATATGAGTTTTTGGAATATTTACTCTTTTATATTGTACATGTTTTAAAAATGATTGTCGAGATAGCATCCTTTCTTTTCCTAAGAGAAAAAAATGTTGTATCATTGAAAGTAAGTTTAATAATTGGAGGAGATTTTCATATGAAATGGATACAAATGCCGTTAGGCCCATTACAAACAAATGCTTATATTTTAACGAATGAGCAAAATGAGTGTATTATCTTTGATCCTGGTCACGAAGGAGAGAAGCTCGTTACATATTTACAAGAAGAACAATTAAAGCCACTGGCTGTTTTATTAACACATGCTCACTTTGATCATATTGGTGCTGTTGATGCGGTAAGAGACGCTTTTCATATTCCTGTGTACGTACATAAAGAAGAAGCAGATTGGTTAGGCGATGCAACTGTAAATGGTTCTCAAATCTTTATGATGAATCGCAGCATTACAGCAAAACCAGCAGATCATATTATTGATGCAGAAGGTGCATTAGCAATTGGTTCATTTAACTTTGAAATTTTTGAGACACCAGGACATTCTCCAGGTAGTATTTCTTATTACTGTAAAGAGGCGAATGCTGTATTTTCTGGAGATGTATTGTTCCAAATGAGTATTGGAAGAACAGATTTACCTGGTGGAAGTTTTGCAGAATTGATTGGAAGTATTGAAGAGAAATTATTTGTATTACCTGATGAAACAGCGGTGTTATGTGGACATGGTCCAGAAACAAGCATTGGTTTTGAAAAAGAAAATAATCCATTTTTACAGTAAGGAGCTAGTATGGAGATGGAGCTCATTTTAAAAGAATGGATGGAAAAAGAAAAGGATTATTCAATTTCATACAGTACATATATGAACCTCGCATTATACGCAGAGGAACATGGATATTATATGAAAGAACGTGAAAAAATAGGAAGACAAGGGGATTTTTTTACAAGTAGCAACGTATCCTCTGTGTTTGCAAAAACCTTTGCTAAGTTTTTTATTCGTCTTGTTGAAAATGGTGAAGTTGTTCCACATATTTGTGAGATTGGTGGGGGGACAGGAAGGTTTGCCTATGATGTTTTACAAGAATGGAAGCAATTATCACCGGAAACCTTTATTGATTTAAACTATTCGATAATTGAAATGAGCCCTTTTCATAGAAAATTGCAGCAAAAAACTCTTTGTTCGTTTTCTAATGTGTCATATTATACGTCGCATAGTGAAATGGGAGCATCGTTCGAGGGGATTCTTTTTTCGAATGAGTTATTTGATGCATTTCCTGTTGAAGTAATTGAGAAGAGAAATGGAATATTGTATGAAGTACGTGTTACGTACACAGAGGAAGGGAAACTTGCAGAAGTATGTAGGCCGTTACATAAAGGAATTGGTCGATACTTATTGAAATATAATATTCATCTTGCTGAAGGTCAGCGTTTTGAAGTGCCGATTGCGATGGAAGAATATATAAAAGAAATTGTGAAATGGTTTCAACGAGGTGTATGTATTACAGTTGATTATGGATATACAAAAGAAGAATGGATGCATCCTGCACATCAAGAAGGTAGTTTACGAGGATATTACGAGCATAAGTTAATTCGTAATCCTTTAGCGTATCCAGGTGAAATGGATCTTACTACTCATATTCATTGGGACGAACTGAAAGAAATATTTAGCCTGCAAGGTATGAATATGGTATGGCATAAGAAACAATCTGAGTTTTTGTTAGCGGCAGGAATACTAGAGCTGCTTACGAATCATCAAGATAGGGATCCTTTTTCTGAAATTCAAAAACAAAATCGTGCAGTTCATTCTATGATTTTGAGCGGAGGATTAGGGAGTGCATGTGATGTTGTTATACATACGAAACATATGCAACAGTTACACTTGGATCGGTATTTAAAAATATAAAAAAACAAGACACAGCATAGTTCTGTGTCTTGTTTTTTAATACGACTTATGTAGCATCATATATTTCCTCTCATGATATATATTTATATTAAAGATATGAGATGAAAAATATAAAATACGTCCTTTTTCTCTGTCTATGAGTCCCTAACCCAATAATACGCGAACGAGTTGAATAATTGTTTCGTTTTCTGCTTTGTAATAAATTTCCAATCCTTTTCTTTCACTTGAAACGATTTTAGCACTTTTTAACTTTGCTAAATGCTGTGAAATTGTAGATTGTGGCATGTTTAAGCCAGTGTACATTGTAGAAACGTTGCTTGGACCACGTTCAATTAATCCTTTTACAATACATAAGCGAACAGGATGAGCAAGTACTTTCAATAATTCTGCATTGCTTTCATATAGTTCTATTTCTTTTTGAAAGGTTTCTAACATGTTCTTTTCCACCTCCGTGTGAGCTGTTATACCATACTATACATACCAAAAAATTAAAGAAAAGAAAACAGTTGTTGCAGAAAAACATTCCTAAAGTAAAGAAATTGTAAGAAAAGAGACCCTGATGTAAATAAAGTAGATAATTTAGCACGGTTTTGTAAAATGACATTTTTGGGTGAAAATTTCGATGCGTTTTAAAAATTGAAAGATATAGATATATTTGTAACACAATTTTATCATGATTTTCTTATTCTTTCAAATGAATATACAAAATTTTTAAAATAATATGACAAAGGAATTATAATGTTATATATAGAATATAAAACAGGTTAAAAGAAAAGAAGCTGAATGTAGTCAGCTTCTTCATGGTGAAAATGAAATGTTTGAATATAGCTGATAAATCTTAGAATTACCAAGACGTTAGTTATGTATTCTGGATTTCATCTTTCATCAATTTTAAAAATCTGTGGTTCCATATATTTTCATAAAAATCAATTGTCTCTTTTGCGGACATAAATGGATTATTTAACGTAGAGGTTGCTTTCTGGACCATGAAGTTTTCGTACCCTAGTCCATGGGCAAATTTAATCGTGGTATCCATACAGTACTCTGTTTGAGCACCACAAAATTCAATACGATGTACAGATAATTGATCTAAAATCTCTTTCAAGTTTGTGTTATAAAAAGAATTGGCATGTGTTTTTCTTACAAAAAAATCTTGTTTTTGAACATCTAAATCTGAATGAATAGCCCAAAGTTCTTTTTCAGGTACTAAATCATCATCACAATGTTGAACGAAAAGAATTGGTTTATTTGATTTTCTATATGAAGAAATTCTTTTATTTACTTTTGTAAGTAAATTTTGTAAATTAAATAAATTCTCCTCACTATAACATACTCCATTTTGTAAATCGATAACGATTAAAACATCTGCACATGTATCCATTATTTTGCCCCTTTTTTACTTCTTAATATATCAATTAATTCATTACTTGAAAATAGATAGTGATCTGTCATTTTTTTATGAATTATACGAAGGGTGAAAAATATACTTATCAGCGTAAAAAAGAAGATATGATAACTTAATTTCATATCTTCTCTGCTCTCTATGCATTTACAGGTTCTTCTACATAAGAAAGGGCATTTTCAAAATCGGATATTAAATCGTCAACATTTTCAAGACCGACGGATAGCCGAAGTAATGAATTTGAAATCCCTCTTTCATCACGAGCTTCTTGCGACAGTGCTGCATGTGACATTTTAGCTGGGTAGGAAAGGATCGATTCGACAGCCCCTAAACTAACCGCAAAGACAGGTAATTTTACTTTTGATAAAAATTGGCGAAGTGCGTCTTCTGATCGTAAAGTGAAAGATAGGACAGCTCCTGCTGATGTAGCTTGAGATTGTTGAATGTTAAATCCAAGATGTGTTTGTAATCCTGGATAATAGACATTTTGAACTTTAGCGTGCTCTTGTAAATAGTGTGCAATTTTATTGGCATTAGCAGCTGAATGCTCAAGACGTACATGCAATGTTTTTAGACCGCGAAGTACGAGAGAACAATCTTGCGGGCCTAGAATAGCGCCGAATGAATTTTGTAAAAAGCCAAGTTTTTGAGCGAGATTGGCATCTTTTACAACTGCTAATCCGGCAGTAACATCACTATGACCGGCAATGAATTTTGTGGCACTATGAAGAACGACATCAGCGCCAAGGTCAAGTGGTTTCTGGAATAGTGGTGTCAAAAATGTATTATCAACAAAAGTAAGGGCGCCAATAGATTTTGCAAGTTTAGAAACAGCACGAATATCTGTCACTTTTAAAAGTGGATTGGAAGGTGTTTCTACATAAAAGAGTTTTGTATTTGGTTTAATGTTTTGCTTTATTTCTTCTAAATTGGTCATATCAACGAATGTATGTGAAACACCGTAACGGGAGAGAACTTCAGTTATCATTCGATAAGTCCCTCCGTATACGTCTTCTGAAATGAGTACGTGATCACCTTGTGAAAGGAGGAGGAATGCAGTAGAAATCGCTGCAATTCCTGATGCGAAGGCAAATCCTTTTGTTCCGCCTTCCAATAAAGCAATGATGTCTTCAAGAGCTTCACGAGTTGGATTGCCTGACCTGCTATAGTCATATTTCCCGAACGTATCTACATCAAATTGGTGAAATGTTGATGTGTTATAGATGGGAACGTTAACAGCTCCTGTTTGCGAGTCATGTTTATATTGGTTGTGCAGTAAGAGTGTATCTATAGAATAACTCATATTCTTACACCTTCTTTTACAAGTTTAATGGCTTGCTTTAAGTCTTGAATTAAATCGTTATTATTTTCAATACCAACGGAAAATCGAAGAAGACGATTACATACACCGTTTGCTGTTCTAATTTCTTCAGGAATATCAGCGTGTGTTTGCGTTGCTGGATATGTCATTAAACTTTCAACACCACCGAGACTTTCGGCAAATGTAATTAAGGATAAAGATTGTAAGAATGGATTAATCCATGCTTCATCTTTCAGACGAAATGAGATCATGCCGCCTCTTCCAGGATAAAATACATCTGTCACCCCATCCTCATCATTTAAATAAGCAACAACTGCTTTTGCATTTTCTTCATGTTGTCTCATGCGAAGCGCTAACGTTTTCATACCACGAATTAATAGCCATGAGTCAAATGGACTTAAGACGGCACCAGAGGCATTATGATAATGAGCGATTTCCTCACAAAGTTCCTTTCCTTTTGCAACGACAAGTCCGCTTAGTACATCGTTATGACCACCTAAATATTTCGTTGCACTATGAAGTACGATATCGGCACCTTCTGTTAATGGCTGCTGTATATAAGGTGTGTAGAATGTGTTGTCTACAATAAGAAGTAGTCCGTGTCTTTTCGCTACAGTTGCAACAGCGGCAATATCGGTAACTTGCATTAATGGATTAGTTGGAGTTTCTATGAAAATAGCCTTCGTTTTCGTTGTGATGGCTTGCTCAATTTGTTTAATAGATTGTGTATTTACGTATCTACATCGAACGTTCCACTTTTTTTCGTGCTCAGAAAATAATCGATAAGTGCCACCGTATAAATCTTCGGAAACAATAAGTTCGTCTCCAGAGCGGAATAGGGAAAGGACAAGAAGAACGGCTGCCATCCCTGAACTACAGGCATAACCTTGTTCGCCGCATTCTAAGTCTGCGATTGCCTGTTCTAATAGGCCGCGCGTTGGATTTCCAGTTCGTGAATAATCAAATCCAGTAGATTTACCAATTCCTTCGTGACGATAAGCAGTTGAAAAATAAACAGGTGGATTAACAGTTCCTGTTGTAGTTTCACTCCGGTTTCCGATTTGCGCTAATTTTGTTTCGATAGTTGACATGTGAAAATTCCTCCTTTTTAAATTGAACCATTAGTTGAATATAAAATAAAAAAAGCCTTCTAAGAAGAAGGCTTTCGGTTTGAATAGAGTCTTCTTCTCATCTGTCAAATCTTTCACAATTTGCTGGAATTAGCACCTTATTAACAAATGTTAATGGTTGCTGAGGCGTCATAGGGCCAGTCCCTCTACCTCTCTAGATAAGAATGTTCGTATGAAATTTTATTATGTTTTTAACTTTACAACAAAAGATAATTGAATTGCAACTTTATTTTAAATAATTTTTATTTTTCCGCAAGTGTCATTGACTTTTGTATTTGTGCGTGCTAAATTTATAAAAAAATTAACAAACATTGTTAAAAGGGGAACGCATTTCCTTTTAGCTACATAAATAAAATAATAAAGACAAACTCTTATTGAGAGCGGTGGAGGGAAAGGCCCTGTGAAACCCGGCAACCTTCAAACGAAATGTTTGAAACGGTGCTAATACCTGCAAAACGAATGTTTTGCATAATAAGAGGAGGATCGATTATGTCCCCCTCTTCAAAGTGAAGAGGGGGTTTTTATATTGATAGAAATGAGGGAGATTTGTGAAATTACTAGATTTATTATCAAAAGGAATTGTAATAGGTGATGGTGCGGTTGGGACGTTATTACATTCACATGGTTTGCAAAGTAGTTTTGAAGAATTGAATATATCTGATCCAGATTTAATTATATCGATTCATAAGCAATATGTAGCGGCTGGGGCAGATGTGATTCAAACAAATACGTACGGAGCAAATGAAGCGAAATTACGTATGTATGGATTAGAAAATCAAGTTACTGAAATTAATAGAGCGGCAGTAAAACTGGCGAAAGCATCTGTTACAGACAGAAATGCAATTTTAGGCACAATTGGTGGTATGAAACATATCGGGGCGGTTACGACAACTGATATGGAGCGAGAATTTATGTTACTGGAACAGGCAAGTGCATTATTAGAAGAACAGGTTGATGGACTGCTATTAGAGACTTTTTATGATGAGTTTGAATTACTTCATGCTGTCCAGGTGTTACGAAAAGAAACAAATATTCCAATTGTAGCGCAATTGGCGTTACATGAGGCGGGTACGACTCAAAATGGAAATGATGTAAATGAAATATTAAAACAGCTTTTAGATTACGGTGCAAATGTTGTTGGATTGAACTGCCAACTAGGGCCACTTCATATGACGGAAGCTTTTAAAATGATATCGATTCCGAAAAATGGTTACTTGTCAGCATATCCAAATGCAGGTCTCCCAAATTATGTAGAGGGACGATACGTATATGAGGGAAGTCCAGCTTATTTTGAAGCGATGACACCGAAATTTATTGAGCAAGGTATTCGGTTATTGGGTGGTTGTTGTGGCACGACTCCAGAACATATTGAAAGTATGAAACGTGCTACTCTAAATGTTACACCTGTAATAGAAAAGGATACGGTTCAAAGACCGAAAGTAGTTCATACACATGAGAAACGTTCAAAAGCTCATGTCACTTTAGCAGAGAAAGCAAAAAAAAAAACGACAGTAGTAGTGGAATTAGATCCACCAAAAACGTTAGATACGCAGCGATTTTTTGAAGGTGCAAGAGCATTGAAAAGAGCTGGAGCAGATGCTATTACTCTAGCAGATAATTCATTAGCATCGCCCCGTATCTCGAATATGGCAATGGGAGCATTATTAACGAAGCATGATATTCCGGTATTGACGCACTTAACATGTAGGGACCATAACGTCATCGGACTACAATCTCATTTACTAGGTCTATCAGCATTAGGTATGGAAGAAGTGTTAGCTTTAACTGGTGATCCAGCACGCGTTGGTGATTTTCCAGGTGCCACTTCTGTATATGATTTGTCCTCTATCGAGCTCATTAAAATGATTAAAGAAATGAACGATGGGCGTTCCGTTTTAGGAAAATCCATTGGACCGGCAACCAGGTTTTCTGTGGGCGGTGCATTTAACCCGCATGTAAGACATTTAAAAGCAGCGGTTAAGCGAATGGAACGGAAAATAGATGCTGGAGCAGAATATTTCTTAACGCAGCCAATCTATGATATCGCGTTAATTGAAGAAGTGTATGAAGCGACAAAGCATTTAGAACAACCTATTTTTATTGGGATTATGCCATTAATAAGTAAACGGAATGCAGATTTTCTTCATTTTGAGGTGCCAGGTATTACTTTACCTGAAGCAGTAAGAGAGAGAATGGATGGACATGAAACGAAAGAGGCAGCAATTGAGGAAGGGATTCGTATTTCTCAAGAATTGATCGATGCTGCGATGAAATATTTTAACGGCATTTATCTTATTACACCATTTCTAAAATATGAAATTACAGAACATCTTGTTAAATATGTGAGAGAAAAGCAAGAAGTGAAAGAAGGTATTAATTGATGAAATGTATAGAAGAAAAATTACAAAATAACATCTTAATATTAGATGGTGCAATGGGAACGATGATCCAGCAAGAGGATTTAACTGCGGAAGATTTCGGAGGAGAGGAGTACGAAGGTTGTAATGAATATTTAGTAGAAACAAGACCAGATGTTATTTTAAAGATTCATAAAGCTTATATTAAAGCTGGAGCGGATATTATTGAAACAAATACATTTGGGGCAACCAATATTGTACTAAGTGATTATGAGTTATCTCATTTAGACGAGGAGCTAAATGAGAAGGCAGCGCGTTTAGCGAAGCAAGCAGTCGAAGAAAGCGGGAAGGAAGTATATGTTGCAGGAGCAATGGGACCGACAACGAAAGCGATTAGTGTTACTGGTGGTGTAACGTTTGAAGAATTAATTGAAGCCTATACGCGGCAGGCAAGAGGATTGTTGAAAGGAGAAGTGGATGTATTACTCGTTGAGACGAGTCAAGATATGCGTAACGTGAAGGCTGCTTATATTGGAATTCAAGCGGCTTTTGATGAACTAAATACAATTGTACCTATCATGATTTCGGGAACGATTGAACCAATGGGAACGACTCTAGCTGGGCAAACAATTGAGGCTTTTTACTTATCGGTAGAACATATGAAGCCATTATCTGTTGGATTAAACTGTGCGACTGGTCCGGAGTTTATGAGAGACCATATTCGTTCTCTATCTGATTTATCAGAGTGTTACATTTCTTGTTATCCAAATGCAGGTCTTCCTGATGAAGATGGACATTATCATGAATCTCCATCCTCGCTTGCCGAGAAAGTGAAGCGATTTGCTGAAGAAGGATGGGTTAATATTATCGGTGGTTGTTGTGGTACAACACCAGAACATATAAAAGCAATGAAATCCGCATTAACGTCTCTTAAACCTCGTGGACAGCAAGAAAGAGCTGGACACGGGGTTAGTGGATTAGAGGCACTGCAATATGATGACTCTATGAGACCTTTATTTGTAGGTGAAAGAACAAATGTTATTGGGTCACGTAAATTTAAAAGATTAGTAGCAGAAGGGAAATTTGAAGAGGCTGCTGAAGTCGCAAGAGCACAAGTGAAGAAAAATGCTCATATTATTGATATTTGTATGGCAGACCCGGACCGGGATGAAATAGAAGATATGGAAAACTTCTTGGCAGAAGTTACAAAAGTGCTAAAAGTACCGATTATGATTGACTCAACAGATGAAAATGTGATGGAGCGAGCTCTTACTTATATTCAAGGAAAAGCTGTTATTAATTCAATTAATTTAGAAGATGGAGAAGAACGATTTATAAAAGTGACGCCGCTTCTTCAGAAATATGGTGCAGCTATTGTTGTAGGGACAATTGATGAAGATGGAATGGCAGTAAGCGCGGAAAGAAAACTAGAAATTGCGAAACGAAGTTATGAGTTATTGACGACGAAATATGGTATACGCCCATCAGATATTATTTTTGATGCACTTGTATTTCCTGTAGGGACAGGTGATGAAGAATATATTGGCTCGGCGGCTGCGACGATAGAAGGGATTCGCCTTATTAAAGAAGCGTTACCAGAGTGTTTAACGATTTTAGGTGTAAGTAACATATCATTTGGTTTACCACCAGCTGGCCGCGAAGTGTTAAATTCCGTCTTTTTATATCATGCAACGAAAGCAGGGTTAGATTACGCGATTGTAAATACGGAAAAATTAGAGCGTTATGCGTCAATTCCTGATGAAGAAAAACGCCTTGCAGATGCATTGCTTTTTGAAACGACGCAAGAGACGTTAGAAAAATTTACAAACTTCTATCGCGTGGCAAAAAAGAAAGATGTCGTTATTCAAGAAACATTAACTCTTGATGAAAGGCTAGCAAATTACATTGTAGAAGGTACGAAACAAGGTTTACATGAGGATTTAAGTCTCGCACTTACAGAAGGAAGAAAACCTTTGGATATTATTAATGGTCCGCTTATGACAGGAATGGATGAGGTAGGACGATTATTTAATAATAATGAGCTTATCGTTGCTGAAGTATTGCAAAGTGCTGAAAGTATGAAAGCTGCTGTAAGTTATTTAGAGCCACATATGGAATCTAGCGATAGTGCGAAAAAAGGGAAAGTATTATTAGCAACTGTAAAAGGTGACGTACATGATATTGGGAAAAATCTCGTTGAAATTATTTTAGCAAATAACGGATATGAGATTATTAATTTAGGAATTAATGTTCGCTCGGATCGAATTGTGCAAGAAGTACAAGAAAAGAAGCCTGATATTATAGGTCTTTCTGGTTTATTAGTAAAATCGGCTCAACAAATGGTAACGACTGCAGAAGATTTAAAAGCGGCGGATATTGATATTCCAATCGTTGTAGGCGGGGCAGCGTTAACGAGAAAGTTTACAGATAATCGCATTTCGCCATCTTATAAAGGTCTCGTATGTTATGCGAGTGATGCGATGACGGGGCTTGATATTATTAATAAGCTTCAAAAAGAAGAAGAGCGTGAGAAGATGAAGCAGGATAAAAAGGAACGTCATCTTCATATCGTAACAAAAGAAGAGAAGAAAGTAGAAATTCCAGCAGTAATTGAGCCATTACCGAAGGCTGAGGTTATCGTGCCGGATTCAACAAAACGAATTGTATTAAGAGATGTTCCTGTTTCACATCTCGCGCCATTTCTAAATAGACAAATGCTGCTTGGACATCACCTTGGCCTAAAGGGAAGTGTGAAGAAACTTTTGCGAGAGGGAGATAAAAGAGCGCATGAATTAAATGATTTAATAGATGAATTATTGCAGGAAGGACAATCTTGGTTAAAACCGAAAGCAGTGTATCAATTTTTCCCAGCGCAAAGCGACGGACAGAATATTGTAATATATGATCCAGAAGATCATACGCGTGTTATAGAACGTTTCACATTCCCAAGACAAGGAAAAGCACCATATCGTACTTTAGGTGATTATTTACGCCCAGTCGGAGATGAGATGGACTATGTTGCTTTCCTATCTGTTACGGTTGGAGAAGGTGTTCGTGACATTGCTGAAGAGTGGAAGGCGAAAGGTGATTATTTACGCAGTCATGCCATTCAATCGTTAGCGCTCGAACTAGCAGAAGGACTTGCTGAAAAGACACATATGCTTATTCGTGATCGTTGGGGTATTCCAGATTCACCAGAACTGACAATGGAAGAACGCTTCCGTACGAAATATAGAGGAATACGAGTGTCCTTCGGTTATCCAGCATGTCCAGAACTCGCAGATCAAGAAAAGCTATTTCGCTTAATTCATCCAGAGGAAATAGGTATTTCATTAACGGAAGGATTTATGATGGAGCCAGAAGCGTCTGTAACGGCTATGGTATTTTCTCACCCCGAGGCAAGATATTTTAGTGTATTATAGTCTAGAAGGGGGAGACGTATGAAAAAAATAGTCTTTACAGGTGGCGGTTCGGCAGGGCATGTAACACCTAATTTAGCCATCATTCCACATTTACAAGAACAGAATTGGGATATTTCTTATATTGGTTCTCATCAAGGAATTGAGAAAACGATTATAGAAAAGGAAGGCATTCCGTACTATAGTATTGCCAGCGGAAAGCTACGCCGTTATTTTGATTTGAAAAATATAAAAGATCCTTTTCTTGTGATGAAGGGTGTTATGGATGCGTATGTAAGGATTCGAAAACTAAAACCGGATGTGATTTTTTCAAAAGGTGGTTTCGTATCTGTACCAGTCGTAATTGGAGGATGGCTAAATAGAGTCCCTGTTTTATTACATGAATCTGATATGACGCCAGGACTAGCAAACAAAATTGCGCTCCGTTTCGCTTCGAAAATATTTGTTACATTTGAAGAAGCTGCGAAACATTTACCGAAAGAAAAAGTAATTTACACAGGATCTCCTGTACGTGAAGAAGTACTAAAGGGAAATCGTGAAAAAGGTTTAGCATTTTTAGGTTTTTCACGTAAAAAGCCAGTTATTACAATCATGGGAGGAAGTTTGGGCGCAAAAAAAATTAATGAAACGGTTCGAGAAGCGTTACCAGAACTTCTGAAAAAATATCAAATTGTTCACCTTTGCGGAAAAGGTAATCTTGATGAAGGTTTACAAAATAAAGAAGGATATAGACAATTTGAATATGTACATGGAGAACTGCCAGACATATTAGCGATAACAGATTTTGTTATTTCACGTGCGGGCTCTAATGCCATTTTTGAGTTTTTAACATTGCAAAAGCCGATGGTTTTAATTCCACTATCGAAATTTGCAAGTCGTGGAGATCAAATACTAAATGCAGAGTCTTTTGAAAGACAAGGATATGCTTCCGTATTGTATGAAGAAGATGTGACTGTGAAATCTCTTATAAAGCATGTCGAAGAATTAAATCAAAATAATGAAATGTATAAAACAGCTCTAAAAAAATATAATGGAAAAGAAGCAATTCAAACAATCATTCAACATATTTCAGAGGCATGATGAAACAATCATGCCTCTTTTAATAGGGTGAAAGATTCCAAGAAACGGTGTTTTTATGTTACAATAGCAAATGGATTAGTAGGGAAATTCCAATTAATGAAGCGTGAAAATACGAATGGATTAGGAGTGACTGTGTTGGAGCTAAGTCTCTATGAAAATACTGCACTTATTATATGCTTTGTGTTGTACGTTGGTAGTGTTATTGTTTATATTTCAAGGAAGTTTTCGCAAGAAAGAGAGCTTGAAAAATCAGAAATAACAGCTGAACTAGAAATGTTAGCTGATGAAAGTTATAAAAAACAAAAAATAAAAGAAGACCATGAGGCATCCCATCATTTAAACGCAAATAAGTTTTAAAGATGGGGATTTTTTTGAAGTTATTCTTTATTATGTTTATAGCAAATAACGCTAAAATGGAGTTTCCCCCTTATATAATGAAGGAGTGTATATAAATGAATTTTTATATCGCCTCAGGATTCCAAAATAAACACCTTGTACGTTCTATAGCAAATGAACTGAAACATGCAGGATGGCACCATACATATGATTGGACAAGAAACGAAAGAGCTGTGAATCAAGAGCAATTAAGAGAAATTGGTCAGGCAGAAAAGAATGCTATTAAAGAAGCGGATGTATTTTTACTTATATTAGATGGTGGAAACGGTAGCCACACAGAGTTTGGAATGGCGATTGCGCTAGAGAAAAATATATATGTATATCATGAAGGAAACCTGCTCCAAACAACGTTCTATCATTTGCCAGAAATAAATATTTTTGAAGGAGATGCAGCAGAATTTGCATCTTATGTTATGAATCATGTGAAATAATAGTAACTATCTACAAGGTTATAAAAGTGATCTTTTGGGTACAGTGATGATAAGAAACATATATAAAGGAGTACATAATATGAAATTAGAAAATGGATGGGAAACGAGCTTTTTAGAAGTCGTACAAAATAGTGAATTTAAGAAAGAGGCACTTCTTAGCCAATTACTTTTTGCAGATAGTGAAGAAGTTGAGGAGCTTGTAGATGATTATGGTTATGAAGAAATCATTGACCGCGAACATGATGATGAATTAGCTCATATTTTAGGAGAAGAACTTTTTAGTGAGATGGAACGACACGTATTTTTATCTTCACAGCCAGAAGAAAAACTTATTTCATTCGTAAATGGATTAGGTTTTCATGTGTTAGATTGGATCGTTCTTCTTGAAACAGAATTTAGCATTAATAGTGCACACTTTACGTCGGATGCTGTGAAAATGTTAGAAAAGCGTTTCAGACAGTTTCCATACATAGAAGATAAAACAATTTTTGACATGACATTTGGAGAAGCAATGGATGTATTAGAGTCTATTACAGGATTACAACTGAAGGAAAAGATGAACGTATAATGTAAAAAAAGAACGTGAGGCTATCACGTTCTTTTTTACATTATAATAATTTTATCATCTAGTTTTGTTTGTCCGCTAAGAAGTGCGTTTAAATATTCCACTTTTCTTATACAGGCTTGTATATGTCTTTCAACCTCTTGTAACTCTGCTTGGTGATGCGTTTCAATAGGATGAATTTGTACGTTGAATTTTTCAAATTGACTACTATATGTTATTTCTGCATAGCCGCTCATAATATCGGTTTCGTTATGAAATAAAAATTGCTTCGTTTTGTCACAGAATGATACATTCTGAAAGCCATATACTTTTAATGCTTCAATTACTTTTTTTATCATTTTTGTATTCATTTTTTTAACCCTCTTTACGAAGTTCTACTTATACATTATAACATAAAAAATTACATAGAAAGCGCTTCCAAGTGTATTTTATTATAAACTTTACGTTTCAATCACAAAAATGAAACAAAGAAAAAATAATTGTAAAGAAGGAAGGACTCTTTTATTGTTTCGTCATATATATAGAGAAATAGTGCAATGAAAGGAAATTTTCCGAGGTGGAGATCGTATTTCCAATTTGAGCGCAGTAAAAGAGGTGAAGATCTTGAACTTTGATATTGTAGGACAAAAAGCATATATAAAAGATGGACCGCATCGGAACCGAATTGGAATTGTAAAGAAAAACGAGACAAAATTAGAATCGCAGTTTGCTATTGTAATTGGAGAACAAATCATTGATGTAGAGCTAAAGGATATCGTGTTAGTTGGAGTAGACGTAGGACAATTTCATAAATGGTGCGAACAAAATGGTTATTTGTGAAAAGGACGGGCTGTGAGATAATGAAATATATGTGAGGAAAGAGAATATGTTATTGTATTCTCTTTTTCTATGTGTAAGGAGACGGAGATGAAGTATACAGAACGAGATTTTACATTGGAGTTAAAAGAGAACATTCAATGCATGGAGAAGGAAATAGAGAGAATAGCATTTAAACTTTTTAAAGATTATTCACATTTGTACATAGAAAAAAACATGGAATTATTTATAGAACTCATCAGAGATAAAGAAAATCCTTTTGAAACAGGATATTCTTCATCCATTTCGATAGCTGTATTAGATGAAGAAGGAAAGATGATTGAATTTTATACAGTTCCTATCTGGGAATGTTGTAGTTATTTTTTAGGAGTACCACTTCAAATAAGGTTTTGGGGAAGTGAGTTAAGTGGTGAACTTGTTGATGAATCTTATTGTGAGATAGAGGAGGAGTTAAAGGAGCGGTTGGAAGAATTTTTACAGTTTGCAGGTGAGGAATAATAGTTAGTCTGTAGTTTATAATTAATAGTTATTAAAAAAATGAAAAACGGTGTAATTTCTTTATATCTATACATAGTGTTTGAAACAATATGTTATGCCTTATGTATAAAAGATAAAGAGGAAGATGAAAAGAACTAAAAAAGGACGCTAACAGTTTTGTTAGCGTCCTTTTTATTATGAAGCAATTTCACCAGTTTTTGTATCATCTTGGTTGTACGTATCTTGATCTAATTCACCAAGCCATTTACTAGAAATAAGACCTGCTGTCATAGAACCACTTACGTTAAGAGCTGTACGCCCCATATCGATTAATGGTTCAACTGAGATAACAAGAGCGACAATACCGATTGGTAAGTTCATTGTAGATAGTACGATTAACGCTGCGAATGTTGCACCGCCACCAACGCCGGCAACACCGAATGAGCTAATCGCAACGACAGCGATTAAAGTTAAAATAAATTGTGGTTGTAATGGATCGATTCCTACAGTTGGAGCGACCATCATTGCAAGCATCGCTGGATAAATACCTGCGCAACCGTTTTGTCCGATAGATACTCCAAATGATGCTGCGAAGTTTGCAATCCCTTCAGAAATACCAAGCTTTTCTTTTTGCGCTTCAATATTTAATGGCATTGCACCAGCACTAGAGCGAGATGTGAATGCAAATGTTAATACAGGGAACACCTTTTTTAAATATTGAATTGGATTTAAACCAGATAGAGCAATTAATAATAAGTGGATAACGAACATTACGATAAGTGCCACGTAAGACGCTAACACGAAGTTACCAAGTTTTAAAATAGCATTTATATCGCTACCAGCAACTGTTTTTGCCATAAGAGCTAATACGCCGTATGGAGTAAGACGTAAAATTAATGTTACCATACGCATTACAATTGCATATACAGCATCAAGCATTTTCTTAAATAGCTCTGCTTGTTCTGGATATTTTCGTTTTACACCTATAAAGGCGATGCCGATAAAGGCTGCAAATATTACAACAGAAATTGTTGATGTTGGACGAGCGCCTGTTAAATCAAGAAATGGATTTGTAGGCAATAGTTCTAATAATTTATCTGGAATTGTTGTTTTTTCAATGGAAGTAAATCTTTCTTCAACTAGCTTCAGACGAGCAGATTCTGCATCACCTTGTTGCAGACCAGTTGCAGATACATCAAATCCTGCACTTGCAGCGATACCGACAGCTGCAGCAATTCCTGTAGTAAGAATTAAAATTCCGATAATAAGACCACTAATTTTACCAAGGTTTTTCGTTAACTGTAATTTTGTAAATGCTGAAATAATAGATACTAAAATAAGTGGCATAACGATCATTTGAAGTAACTTCACATAACCGTTACCGATTAAGCCAAACCAAGTATTTGATTCAATAATTACTTTAGAAGTTGGCTCATAAATAAATTGTAATATAAGACCGAAGATAATTCCGACTCCTAAAGCGGTAAATACGCGTTTATTAAAAGATACATGCTTACGTTGCATATAATATAATACGCCAACTAAAATGAGCATGACTGCAACGTTAATTCCGACAAGCAGTGTATTCATGTTGATTCCCCCTAATTCCAATCTGTTATATAGAATATAAGGTAATAAAACCTATAAGTCAACTAGGAGATTGCGGAATTAAAAAAAAGATGGCAAAATGCCATCTTTTAATGTCCAGCCCCAGGGACAAGTAAAAACGTCGTGTAGTATGTAAATCCTATGAAGAAAACAGTTAAATATGCCCCAAATACGTATATATACATACGCTCTGTTAAATTTAAATAGCTTAAAAGTACGAAGAATCCTGTTTGTCCTAAAAATAGTAGTGCGGTCGAGTGCATATCCCCTACGTAAAACATAACCGAGAAAATTCCAGTCCAAAAGCCGAGAACGCGAAACATGCGCTCCATGCCATCTCCCTCCTTTTCTAAAAAAAGTAAACCTCACTTCATTATAGTTTATTTTTCTTACTATTGTAAATATTCGTTCATATAAAAAGAAGCCAATTATAATTGGCTTCTTTTTATATGA